>JAFZJT010000124.1 GCA_017553815.1 Clostridia bacterium | reverse complement strand
GTGGGGGTGGGAGCGGGCCTGGGAGTGGGGTTAACGCTGCCGCCGGAAACCTTGTAGAGGCGGATAGCGCCCGCGCTCTTGGAGGTGGTGTACTTGCCGGAGCTGTAGTTGAGGTAGTAGTAACCGTCGGTATCGATCTGGTTGTCAAGACCGTAGGAAGAGGTGTACTTCCAAGCAACGGAGGTGGTGGAGGGATAGAGGTACTGAGCGGAATCGAGGCCCATGTACTTGCTGTTGCCAACGTTGCGGAAGGTGTAGCCGGAGGTGGAGTTGCCGGAAGCGGTCCAGGTGATCGCGTCAACGCCGGAGCTTACGGAAGCGTAGGAACCGTTGATGGTGACGGCAACGGGGTTGAGGTAACGGTTGTTGGAAACGGTGCTGTTGCCTACCGCGTAGCCGGTGGTGCCGGATACGGAGTTATCGGCAACGAGGATGTACCTGCCGCCGTTCTCGATGGAGTAAACGCGCTCATAGGAGGTTCCGGGAACGGGAGTGGGAGTGGGGTTGCTGCCGCCGGTAACGGTGATGGTGGCGGTGCGGGTATAGGAAGTGTTGGCCACGTTGTCGCGAACGACAGCGGAGAGGGTGGTGGTGCCTGCCGAAACGCCGCGAACGTTGCCGCTGTTGTCAACGGTTGCGATGGAGGAGTTGTAGGTGCTCCAGGTTACGGTGTAGTTGGCGGTGCTGGGCTGAACGGTGAGGGTAGCCTTCTTGGTGGAGCCAACCGCTACGGAAACGCTCGAAAGGGTGACGGAGGTGATGGCATTGCCGTTGTTGCCGCCGATGAGCTTCCAGGTGCAGGTTACGTTCTGGTTGGAGTCGGGGTTTGCGGGGAAGGGATCGGTCGCGCTCATAACGATGGGGTATGCGCGAGCGGCGCCGTCGGGAATGGTATGGGTGTTCTTCATGACCTGGATGGCTTCGGCAACGGTCTTGCCCTGCTTCATCTGGGTCCAGAAGGTGGCTTCATACTTGTAGTCGCCGCCGAAGGAAACGTTCTGGGAATAGCCGTAAACGCCGCCTGCGCCCTTTGCGAGCAGAGCGGTACCGGTCTTGCCGCCGCCGCCAAGCTTCATACCCTGGCACATTGCCATCCAAACGAAGCAGTTGCCGAGGTCGCCGATGGCGTGGTTCTGGATGTAACGGCCGTCGATGTAGGCGCTGGAAGCGCCGTTGCTGACCGCCCAACCGTTGTTGAGGTCGTTGGCGGTGATGCCGCTGTTGGTGGTGAGGCAGAGATAGGAGGAGTTGCCGGTCTGGATGCCGTGGCTGTCCCAGATAACAACGCCCTTATCGGGCATGTTGACCGCGATCTGAGGACCGGTCGCCTGAGCAGACTGGATCAGGGTGTAGGTGCCGCCGGTGGTGTTGGCGATGGACTGAGCCTCGTTCTTGTACTGATCGGTGAAGTTGTAGTCGTGGCCGTAGTAGGGACCAACGAGCAGAACGTTGGGGGAATCGGGGGTGTTGCCTGCCGCACGGTTGTACTCAACGGTGGTCTCGGGCTTGAACACCTGGATGCCTTCGCTTGCGGGAACGGGGGTTGCGCCGGGCTTGAGCTCGTTGTTCAGACGGTAGTTGTAGGAGCACTGCATGCCGTCAACGGTGAAGAAGAAACCGTCTTCGGAGAAATCAGCAAAGCTGTCCTTATCAACGTCCTTGATGTTCAGAGCCGCCTCAAGAACGGCGGAGATGACTTCCTGCTTTTTATTGCGGGATGATGCTGAGAGGAGTGCTTTTTCTTCGGCCGCATCGAGCTGTGCCCAAACGCGGTCGAGTTTGCTCATCTGCTGCGCTTCATAGGTTACGGTGCGAACGCCTTCAGCGAGAGAGAAGACGGGGATCGCAGCGAAAACCATGATCAGCACGAGAGCGGCTGCGAGGAGTTTGCGGATCTTCATATAGACCTCCGGATAAAAAATTTTTTACTCGGCGCGCTCTTTAAATCGGAAGATACACTCCGGTTCGGGGTTCGATCGGGGGCATCACGCGAGGATTTCGAGCTCGCCGGCAACTTAAGAATAGCACCCGAATATACAGTTGTCAACGAAAAAAGCAACCATCAAGTCAATATATTTTTAGGTTTGTAATTTTCAAACCGGGCAAATGTATTATCCAATTTTTGCAACATGCTGAATGAAAGAGATTGAGATTCGTTGTTGCTTTAAAAAGTCTATCTATTATTTGATATACTTGACGGTATGATTATATTGATTAAAAGACGCAAATTTGACGCATAATAATTGCATCTAATCGCCAAATGAGAGCGTTGAAATCGAATATTGATCAATGTTTAAATATATTATAGGAGCCGCTCGCCGCGAGCGGGGTGAATGGAGCTGAAAACCGCAGGTTTTCAGTTTAGCTGTTCCATAGGGACAATAAACCTGCCGCACTCAAAGAATGCGGCAGGTTTGACGGTTGCAAAGTGCTGTTTTATGATACTGCGTCAACAATTACGGATTGAGTCTGTCCGGGCTGCGGAAGAGGAACATGGCTTCCTTTATGGTCAGCCCAAGCAGAAGCATCGTAAGACGATCCACGCCAAGACCGAAGCCGCCGTGGGGCGGGCAGCCGTATTTGAAGAACTCAAGGTAGAACTTAACGTCCTCGCCGAGGCCCTTTTCATCGGCCTGCTTTTTGAGCTGTTCGTAGCGGTGCTCGCGCTGCGCGCCGGTGGTGATCTCCACTCCGCGCCAGATGAGGTCGTAGCCGAGGGGATTGCCGTCCTCGCCGCGCATATGGTAGAACGCGCGCTTGGCGGCGGGATAGTCCACAACGAACAGGAACTCGTGGCCGTATTTTTTCATGACCCACTCGCCGCTGAGCTTCTCCGCGTCGGTCGTAAGGTCGCTGCGATCGCCGCCCTCGGGCTTGTAGCCGTATTCCTTTTCAAGCTCGTCGTAGAGATCGTTTAAGGAAACGACCGGGAAGGGAAGCTTGGGCACGATAACCTCGGTGCCGAAAGCTTCTTTTATATCTTCGCCGAACTTCTCCTTAACAACGCCGAGCGCGTAGGCGAGCATGCCCGCCTCCATATCCATAACGTCGCGATAGGAGTCGATATAGCTCATCTCAAGGTCGAAGCCGGTAAACTCGGTGGTGTGCTTGCTGGTGAAGGACTTTTCCGCGCGGAAGACGGGGCCGACCTCGAAGATGCGCTCGAAGCCCGAAGCCATCGCCATCTGCTTATAGAACTGCGGGCTCTGCGCGAGGTACGCCTTGCGGTCGAAGTACTTGACCTCGAAAACGTCCGCGCCGCTCTCGCTCGCCGCCGCGATAAGCTTGGGCGAATGGATCTCGATAAAGCCGTTGTCCAAAAGGTATTGCCTCATCGCGTTCACGATGCAGCTCTGCACCTTGAAGAGAAGCTGGTTTTCATCGGTGCGAAGATCGACCCAGCGGTAGTTGAGTCTCTGATCGATGAACGAGCGCTCCACCGCCTGCTTTTTCTTGGTGGCGGGGATCTCCTTGCGCACGATGGGCAGCGCCTCGGCAACGGATTCGACCTTGATCTCGGTGGGGAGCATCTCGATGCCGCCCATCTTGACGTATTCGTTTTCCATCACGGGGCCGATGCAGGTGATGACCGAATCGGGCGTGATCTTGTTGAGCTCATCGAGCATATCGGGGCATTTTTCCTTTTCAACGGTTATCTGGAGCTTGCCGGTGATATCCTTGATAACGATGAACGCCATGCTCTTGCCGTCGCGGAAGTTTTCCACGAAGCCGGATACCTTCGCCTCGCTGCCGATAGCCGAGCGGATGTCCTTTATCATTGTTCTTTGCATGAAATTACCTCTTTTGTTTATTCTGTAATTATTTAGTTTTAAAAACGATCTCTTCAGGCGCCTTGTAGATGGCATATGCCGGCACGAAGCCGCGAACGCAGGAAACGGGGTAGACCGTGCTCGCCCTGCCAACGATCGATCCGGGGTTCAAAACGGTGTTGCACCCTATCTCCGCCTGGTCGCCTATCATCGCGCCGAACTTTCTGCGCCCGGTTTCTATCTGCACGTCGCCCGACTTGACGACAACGTTGCTTCTATCGCTCTTTACGTTGCTGGTTATCGAGCCCGCGCCCATGTGCGCCTTGTAGCCGAGGATGGAATCGCCGACGTAATTATAATGCGGGGTCTGAACGCCGTCGAAGAGGATGACGTTTTTGAGCTCCACGGAGTTGCCGACGACGCAGTTTTTGCCAACGAGCGCATTGCCGCGGATGAACGCGCAGTGCCGCACCTCGCTCTCCCGGTCGATGATGCAAGAGCCGCTTATCCACGCGGTGGGGTAGACCTTCGCGTCCTTGGCTATCCAAACGTCATCCTTGGGATGGTCGAACTCGTCCTCGGGAAGGGATGCGCCTATCTTGAGTATCGCGTCGCCGATATGCTCGAGCGCCTCCCAAGGGTATTTTATCCCCTCAAAGAGGAAGGCCGCGCGGGTCTTGGTAAGGTCGAAAAGCCTGTCTATTTCGATATCCTTGAGTAAAAGCCTTGAAATATCCATGATTTAGCTTCTTCCTTTCCGCGCTCAGCCCGTTATGAGACCCTCGGAGCGAAGCGCTTCGATGATATGCTCAACGGCCTTGGAGCAGGCTTCGCTCGTGGGCGCTTCCGCCATAACGCGGATAACGGGCTCGGTGCCGCTCTTTCTAAGCAGGATGCGGCCGTTGCCCTCGAGCTCCTCCTCAGCTTCGCGCGATGCCTTTTGCACGGCTTCGTTGTTGATCGCGGCGTCCTTATCCGCAACGCGAACGTTCTTGAGAAGCTGGGGATAGATGGTAACGGGGGAGGCGAGCACCGAGAGGGGCTGCTTGTTTGCAAGCATCGCCTGCATCAGCTTTATCGCGGTCAGAAGGCCGTCGCCCGTTGCGGAATACTTGGTGAAGATGATATGGCCCGACTGCTCGCCGCCGATGAGGTAGCCGTTTTGACGCATGCACTCGTAAACGTACTTGTCGCCAACGTCGGTCTTTGCGTACTTGATGCCGATGCGGTCGAAGGCCTTATACAGACCGAAGTTGGACATGACCGTGGTAACGACGGTGTCCTGCGCGAGCTTCTCGCGGTCCTTCATGTATTTGCCGTAAATATAGAGGATAAGATCGCCGTCGATGATGCGCCCCGTTTCGTCCACCGCGATGCAGCGGTCGGCGTCGCCGTCGAAGGCAAAGCCGACATCGAGCTTGTTGTCAACAACGAGCTTGCGAAGCTCATCGATATGGGTCGAGCCGCAGCCGTCGTTGATGTTCATTCCGTTGGGGGAGTTGCCGATGACCATGACGTCCGCGCCGAGGGTCTCGAAGATGTTTTTCGCCATCTGCCAGGTGCTGCCGTTCGCGCAGTCGAGGCCAACACGCTTGTCCTTGTAGGAATGCGTCGCAAGGCTGATGAGATAGCCCATGTAGCGGTTCCTGCCCGAGGAGAAATCGACGACCTTGCCGATGGAATCGTTGGTCGCCAGCGGAAGCTCCGCAGGCTCTCCGTCGAGATAGCGCTCGATCTCGTTGATAACGTAGGGCTCCATCTTCTCGCCGTTGCCGTTCAAAAGCTTGATGCCGTTGTCGTGGTAGGCGTTGTGGCTCGCGCTTATCATGATGCCGCAGTCGAAATCGTCGGTGCGGGTGATGTATGAAACGCTCGGGGTGGTGGTGACGTGCATCAGATACACGTCCGCGCCGCTCGCGGTGAGACCCGCTGTCAGAGCGCACTCGAACATATAGCTCGAGCGGCGGGTGTCCTTTCCGATAACAACGCTCGCGCGGTGCTCCCTGCCGTAATAATAGCCCAGGAAGCGGCCGACCTTGAATGCGTGATCGACGGTCAGCTTAACGTTCGCGTCGCCGCGAAAGCCGTCGGTTCCGAAGTATTTGGACATGGGTTTTCCTCCTTCATATTCGGTTTGATCCCGTTTGTTGTTTACTGTTTAACTGTTGAATTATTCTGTAACTCCGAGATATTTTTCCCGTTCATCCCTGGGAACGAGTCCGCCGCCCGTCGCCCAAAGGATATGGGTCGAGCCGACGAAGCTTGAGAGGATACTCTCGGAGAGCTTCCCGAATTTTTTTGCCTTAATAAGCTCGATAAGACCCGCCGCCGAGGTCGCGGCAGAGGGCTCGATGAACACGCCCTCGGAGTCGTAAACGAGGCGCACGAGCGGGGCAAGTCTCGCATCCGAAACGGTCAATTCGCCGTCAATGAGCCTGCCGACCGTATCGAAAACGAGCTTTGAGGCCGTTCCGACCGCGAGCCCGTCTGCATCGGTTCTACCGCTCAGGTCGTATTTTGAGATATGCCCGCATTCGCCGCTGATCAGAGCCGTCAGCATGCAGGGCGCGTTCACGGGCTCCACGAAGAAGCAGTGCGCGTTGTTCCCAAATAAAAGCTTGAGGCCGAAGGTGATGCCGCCGGGCGCACCGCCGACGCCGCAGGGGAGATACACGAAGAGCGGATGCTCCGCGTCCACGCCGATCCCCTTATCCGCGAGCTGCTTTTTAAGCCTCAGCGCGGCGACCGCGTATCCAATGAAAAGGTCGAGCGAATTCTCGTCGTCCACAAAATAGCTTTTGGGATCGGCATCCGAAAGCGCACGACCCATTTTGACGGCCTCGGAATAGTCGGCGTCGTATTCGACGACCTCTACGCCGTGGCTGCGAAGAAGCGCCTTTTTCCACTCCTTCGCGTCCGCGCTCATGTGAACGACCGTTTTATAGCCGAGAGCGGAGGCGGATATGCCGATGCTTAGCCCGAGATTGCCCGTCGAGCCGACCTGAACGGTGTAGTTTGAAAAGAAATCGCGGTGCTCGGCAAGAAGCGAATAGTTGTCCTCCTCGGTGATTAGCCCGTTTTCAAGCGCGAGCTTTTCGGTGTGGTGAAGCACCTCGTAGATGCCGCCGCGCGCCTTGACCGAGCCCGCGACGGGCAGATCGGAATCGAGCTTTATAAGCAAGCTTCCGATATCGGTGCTTCCCGTTTCCTTCTCAACAGCCGCTCTGAGCCTCGGAGCGGAGCGGAGCGGGGATTCTATGATGCCGCCCGCTTCGGCCGTTTCGGGAAACAGCCTTGCGATGAGCGGTGCGAAGCGAACAAGCCGTTTTTCGGCGTCGAGCACGTCCTTAAACGAATAGGGAAGGCTCCCGAAAACCTCTTTGCAGGACGCGAGAAGCCTGTTTTGATAGAAAACCTCCCTGCCGATGAACGCCCGAACCGGGGGCGCGGCTTTTTCGCGCGGCGGCTTCGGGTGCTTTTCCTTTTTGGGCGGCTTGTAGTTGAACTTGGTCTGCGCTTCGTCGAGCCTGCCTTGAGCGATCAGCAGGGCGGCTTCGGTGGCGGCGGGAAGGACCTGCTCGATAGCCTTTCTGTCCTCCTCGCTCGGAACGCCGAGCACGTGGTCGATAAGCCCGTGCGCGGGCTTGCCGATGCCGATGCGGATGCGCGGAAAATCCTCGCTTCCGAGCTGCTCCACCAAGCTGCGCATGCCGTTATGAGTGCCTGCGGAGCCGTTTGAACGGATGCGGAGTGCGCCGCAGGGCAGGTCGATATCGTCGTAGATGACGATCAGATCGTCAAGATCGATCTTGAACCAGTTTATAAGCTCCACGGCGGCATAACCCGAATTGTTCATAAAGGTTTCGGGCTTTGCGAGCACGACGCGCTCGCTGCCGACGCGCGCTTCGCCGTAGACGCTGCGAAAGCCCCTGCGATCGATGCGAACGCCGAGCTTTTCACCAAGCGCGTCCAGAGCCATATAGCCCGCGTTATGCCTTGTTTTTTCATATTCCCTGCCGGGATTTCCAAGACCGAGTACTATCTTCATAGGGTCATGAGTCCAAGCGAGATCCTGAGTATCAGTATCGCGTCAATGATGCCGGCTTGCCCGTCGCCGTCAACGTCGCCGTATAAAAACGCATTGTGGTTCCATCCGGTGCCGATGGCATGGCGAAGCACGATCAGCGCGTCCGCGGTCGTAACCATGCCGTCAAGATTGATGTCACCCGGAATATGCTGATCGCCGATAAGGCTGTACATGGCGGTGATCGTGCGATCCTCGGTCACATTTTGATAATTGCCCTCCCAATGCGAAAATTCATAGCCCTCATGCACGGGCGGGGTGGGCGGCACGGCGTCTTCGCCGTTTGCGATATTCACCTCAAGAATAAGCCCGCCGATGTGCCCGTCGATGAAGCGCACCTCATGGAAGAGGGAGGGGTGGGCGAGCTCGTGCTCGATCAGCGCCTCAAGCTCGGATGCGCTCTCGAAGGTGCCGGGGAAATGATCCACAACCATTCCGTTTGAATTAACGAGGAAGGTCTGTGGGATGTAGGGATAGACGCTTACGAGCTGCGTCAGCACGCTGTCGAGGCGCAGGCAGTTATAGGTTATGCCGATCTGCCCGAAAAGCGCATCGCAGCTCTCGGGAGTGCTTGTAGAGTCCTCATAAAGCAGTCCGTACACGGCTATCTCGTTTGCGCCGAAGGTGTTCAGCGCATGCTGCATATAGGCAAGCTCGCGAATGCAGTCGGCGCTCCAGGTAGAGAAAAAATGGAGCACGGTGAGGCTCTTTTGCGAGAACACGGAGCCCGTGACGGCCGCGCCGTGGATGTCCGTGGTGGACATTGAGGAAACATCGCTCCCAACGACCTCGAGATCGTTGGGAGCGATGCCGTATTCGTTGCCGACTTCGGCGTAAACAGAGAAGCAGAGGGTGAATGCGAGCGCAAAAACAAGCAGCACTGCTGTAAAAACACTCGCGCGATGCGAAGCGATGTAGCATGCGTGGGTACGCTTTTTCATCTGTACAGACCTCTTTTAAAAAATATTTTGTGTCGAAGATTTATTTTGCGCGCTCCAACTTAAGGAGCGCGCAGGTCGGAGCGGTAAGTAAGAAATTAATTAGCCGCGCTTTTTCTTTGCAAGAACCGCAAGTGCCGCGCATACTGCGCCAACGCCCGCTACGCCCGCAACGATGTACGGAACGGGGGAGATCTTGCAGGAACTTCTTGAGTCGTCGTTCTTCTGCCCGGATTCTCCGTTCTTGGGAGCTTCGGTCGCGCCGGGTTCGGCGGTCACATCGCCTGCTTGGGCATCGGATGCGTCCGCATTTTCGCCGCTGTCGGCGGGCGATGCGGTCACGGCGCCGTCGGGCGAAGCGGTGATCTCGCTGCCGGGCT
>JAFZJT010000123.1 GCA_017553815.1 Clostridia bacterium | reverse complement strand
TTGGAAACAAGGCGCGAAGTATTCGCCGCCGCGCTCGAAGGCAGAGAGATAGTATTCGATGCGGATGAGAGCGAAGCGCCCGAAGCGCAGATGCAGCCAACCATGTGAGCCGTGAAGCCCCTGTGCGGGCTTTTCCCGGCAAGGCCGAGCGAACACCCGTGGCAGGACCGGCAGCCGAATTTGGGGCGGTTTTGCGCGAGCGTTCAAGAGCGCGGAATGCCGAATGCAGGGATTTTCGCAGGGTCGAAAATCAAGCAGGACAAAGGCAAGGGGTTGCTTGCGCTCCCCTTGCCGAATCACAGCGGCCGGCAATGCCGTCCGCGTAAGGGTTTTTGAAGCACCGAACACCGCTTTTGCAGGGTTGCACCCTGTTTGCGTGTTTTCAAAAACGGTTGACAACCTCGCCGTGTTTTTGCCGTGATTACGGCAAAAATGCAGGGGTTGATTATTCGAGATCAAAAAGAGAGAGGAGATGCGTATATGGCCGCGCCAAAGGATAAGGAAAAGTTCGCCTTATGGCTTTATCCCGAAACGCTTGAAAAGGTAAAGCAGCTCTATAAAGAGGATGACTGTATAAGCAAATCGGAATTCATAGAGAAAGCCATTCGCTTCTATGTCGGGTTTCTTACAGCGGAGGATAAATCAAATTTTCTTCCGAATATGTTTCTTTCAAATATGCGCGGGATAGTTGCCGAGAGCGATACAAGGATAAGCCGGCTGCTGTTTAAAATGTCGGTCGAGATGGCGATGATGATGAACCTGCTTGCGTTTGAGTATCAGGTCGATCCCGATGTGCTTGAAAGGCTTCGCGGAGAATGTGTGAAGGAAGTCAGGCGGCTCAACGGCAGTTTCTCTTTCGAGGACGCTGTCGAGTGGCAGAGTTAAACTAATGTATGGCGAAGCTGATAACCAAGTTCAAATACATTAAACCTTCCGACAAAAGAAGTCCCGGCGGGTATGCAAGGTATATAGCCACCCGTGAAGGCGTTGACAAGATGGATGCTTCACAGAAGCTCGCACCGGCAACGGAAAAGCAAAAGCATTTCATTCAAAAACTTACAGAGGACTTCCCCGAAAGCACATCCATGCTTGAGTATGAAGACTATGCCGCCGCTCCTACCGTTGGCAATGCTTCCGAATTCATAGCGCGAGCTATAGAGGAGTATGCTGTCGAGATAACCAACAGCAAAACCTATGCAGACTACATTGCAACTCGTCCCCGTGCGGAGCGGATAGGCTCGCACGGGCTTTTCACCGAGGAAGGCGTCACAGTGAAGCTGTCCAAAGTATCGAAGGAACTGAATCTTCACAAAGGCAATGTATGGACGGCGATAATCTCACTTCGCCGTGAAGATGCGGAGCGCCTCGGCTATAACCATGCCGAACGCTGGCGGCAGATGCTGCGCGCTCAAACACAGGAGTTCTCGGAGCAGCTTCGCATACCTATGCAGGATCTAAAATGGTTCGCCGCGTTTCATAACGAAGGGCATCACCCTCATGTGCATCTGCTGATCTACTCAACAAATCCAAAGCAGGGCTTTCTGTCTAAAAAAGGGATAGATAAGCTCAGGTCATCCATAGCTAAAGAGATATTCCATCAGGATCTGATGAACGTCTATGAAAAGCAGACAGAACACAGGGATGAGCTTCGCGCGAAGAGCCGTGATATGATCGCGGAGATAGTTTCGCGGATCAATAGCGGCGAATACGATAACCCTGCGCTTGAAGGAATGCTCCTCGACCTTGCGTTCAGGCTGTCGAAAACAAAAGGCAAGAAGCAGTACGGCTATCTGAAGGCGGATGTGAAAGCGATGGTTGATAATATCGTAAGAGAGCTTGCTTCGGACAGCAATATCGCCGCACTCTATGACCTTTGGTACAGAAAGC
>JAFZJT010000011.1 GCA_017553815.1 Clostridia bacterium | reverse complement strand
TTTTAATCCGTTCTCCGACAATATCCATTTTCCTTATCTCCTTTGAGGACTGATTATATTGTAATCCAAATATAGTATATTGTCAATTATATTTTTAGATTGCTTATTGGTTACATGACTTTTCGTCAATTCGCCCAACGATTTTTGCCCGTATCAGCGAGCCGCTGAACTGCTCAAAGACGACAAAGGACTTCGGAATCTTGGGCTTCCATTTCTTCTCAAAGGATTCCGTACCCCATCGCGCACTGAAATTGCAGACCGGGAACAGAACCCATTCCGTGTCGGGCTGACGGTTCGCGTAGAGATAGCACAGCACCGCTTCGGTCACTTCCCGCATTCGATTGGAAAGGTGCTCCTCCTCCAAGCGGTGCAGAAGAACAGGAGGGAGAGGTACCGGCTCGGTGGATAATGGCCCGGCATCGAGCGCTGCTGCGAGAATATCATCGAAGCGAAGCGTCCATGCGCCTTTCGTGTTTGTTTGGAAGATCGGCACTTGAAACTGACGCACTTTTTGTGCCCAGCGCGTACCGAATCCTCGTGACAGCCCGTTGATCAGCGCATGTGTTTCTTCACTGAACAGTTCATCCTCATCATTGCGAACCATCTTCACAAGGTGGCGGAAATGCCGAATCAGCCATCCGCTGCCGGACTTCGTTACAAGCTCCGGAAATTCGTCATGCAATTCGGGAAAGCATACGCGCGGTTCCTGTATTGACGCGGAGGAAAAGCTGCACCATGCAAGCAATGCGCGGCGTGCATATTCGATTCGTGTATAGGGATCGCCGGACGCGATTTCGCCTGTTTCGGTATGGAACAGGTATCGCCGCGCAATCAGCGTCAGGATGCGACCGAATCCGATCATCTTTTTGAACATCCCGAAATGGAATCCGCTCATATAGCTGTGATCCTGCGGATCGTCGCATTCATAGTCCGGGAAATGCAGATATTGCAAACATTCCTGCCATTCCGTCATCATTTCTGAAACAGCCTCCTTTCCGCCTTTTCTTCCGTGCAGCAAAGCGATTTCACCACGCCCGGATATACCTCTAAGGCAAACCTTCGCTTTCCGAGCGCGACTGCCGCCATAACAGCTTCTTCTGACGTAAGATTATCCGTCATGTATTCCCGCATCTTTGAAGAAATCACTTCCCGGCAGTTCCGCAGGATTTGCTCCTGCGGATTGCGGGAATCCTTGCATCCGATCAGCATCCGCTTTTGTAGATCGGAATCCTTTCTGCGAATCAGATGATCGCGTGCTTCTTCGCTTCGATGCAGTCGTACAAGATCGACAAGCACATCGCCTAAGATGCGGAAGCCGCTGTTGCGGAAATCGCAGAACAAGTCTTCATATCGCTTTGCGCCGACGCCGAGCAGGGGATAGAGCTGCTTAAGGAACAAAGGCCGATCCTCTTTTGCCATGAACTGCCACTGCTGGGATTGTACCAATTCCAATGCGGAACGGATATGTTCGCCGCTGAATGTATTGACCGCTTCATATAGTTTGATCGGATCGTACAGCTCTTCCTGCCCGCGGGAGGTCAAAATCCTCTGTATGTCGGATAGATGCGAATAGTCCTTTGCGCTGTAATACCGAATGCGGCAGCGCGTCTGTGCCGTTTCGTAAGAGGTAATTACTTCCTTCATACGAGAAATCGCTTTCGGATCAATTTGCGTTTCCCAGCCCGCTACCCGTGCGAAAGAAAACAATTCGGAATCGGTCGCCGGTTCCGGCAAATGCGGCGGGGTCTGCTCCTTCAACAGCCACGCGCAGTACGGCAGCCGTTCGAGATTTGAGGTTACCCGTCTCCATTCCGGCTTAGCAAAGAATTCGGTCAACGCTTCTTTCGGCGTGGGATCATACCAATGCCGCTTTTCAAGCCGTTCCAGCTTGTCCTTGTATTGCAGAAAAAGGCTTTTCACTTGGCTCTGATCGTTCAGATACGCATCGAGATTCGGCTTGACGCCGGTTTTCGCAGAGTCGATCTCCAATCCTGTCAGGATTGCAAGCGTTTCCGTCTCCTCACGGTATTTCTGTTTCTGATCGGAAGATGCGTTCTCGTTGTATGCCGCGATTCCGCGACGCAGCGCCGCATTGCTGATCTGCCCGATCCGTTGCGAAAACGTATTCTTAACC
Organism: Clostridia bacterium; assembly: GCA_017553815.1. The sequence continues at coordinate 2,374 of JAFZJT010000011.1, read as the reverse complement.
GTGGAGAAACGCATCAGCCAGTCGTTCGCATCCGCATCCGTTCCTTGTGCTGCCGGGATATGCAGTATGGGCAGATCGTTGTTATCCGAAATGTGCTTTAGGATCAGCGGCTCGGCGATCGTTTTCACATAGTCCCCGTCATAATCCGCACCGCCCAAACGCTCCGGAATCAGTGAACGTGAATCGACCATAACCACATCGCCGAGATGCGAAAGATATTTCTTCCGGTACTTTCCGATCTTCTTCAGCGGAAATGCCGTAACCTCCTCGTTTCGTGCGATATGCGGGCTGCGGAGCAGCAGGTATTTCGGCTGTTCCATATAGTGGGGAAGCGGTGCATACATCGCGTTTACCGACAGAAACTCCTTTGAAAGCGCTGCATACGCTTTACCTTCGCCGACTGATGTTTTTACGATCTCGGCAAGAAGCCGTATCAGATCGTCGGAAAGGTATCGGTTATCGCCGGTAACGAGCAGATGCCCCACACTGTATTCCTGTCGAATATGCTCTGCACGCGCTGAAAGCGCTTTGCCAAATATCGGTTCGCCCATAAAACGCGGGTTTGCACGAATCAGCATAGCCCGCTGCCGCTGTGGTGACACTAGCGACAAGCTCTCGTTATCTGCATCTTCGGATAGGTATTCGCGCTGACCATCTGGATCGGAAAGCAGATTGTAATAGGCAAGCTCGGTCTGCTTTGTCAGCCATGAACGCGGATCGTCGGCAGGGGAGTGATCCCAACCGAACGGCAAATCGAGCGGGCGGAACTCCTCGGCGGTTAACGGGAGCGTGTTCAAAAACTGATAGTTCAGCTCTACCGTCGGCGTGGGCTTCACCTTATATTGCCCGGAGATATACAGCGCGTGGCGAAAAGTACGGCAGCGTACAAAGTATTCCTTCCACGAAACGCCCGCTTCTTTCATCCAGCCAAGCCCTTTGCACATGCTCTCGGTCAAAATAATCTCCACTTCATCGATCGGGTGACGTTCGCCCCACAGATCGACGATCTCGGTCACGCGCAGTTCGCGGAACAGCTTTTTGAAATCCACTTCATGCAGAACACCTTTGATATACGGCAGACGTATCTGAAACGAATGATGCTCATGCGTAGGATCAAGCCAATCCGCAGTTTCTTTCGACAGCAGCCCTTCGCCGTCGTACTCCTTGACTTCAATATCCATGTTCTGTTCAATCCGCGAATAGGTACGAACGGGCAGATCGGTACCGTCGTCTTTCACGGTGATCGCTTGCGCATTCCGAACGATATAGGTTGGATTCGGGATGATTACGATATGCCGATCGGACAGTAAGGTTGGGTGTTCTCGACGTATTCCGCTGGTAAACATGAGCCCGTTATATGAGTACAGTTTGGCAAGCTTACAGCTGCCGATGCACATACCGAGCTGTATGCGTTCCTTTAATGGTTCGTACATATCGGCGCGGATAAACGACAGCACACTGTCCTTGCTCATGCTCGAAGAACGTTCAAAGGCAACGTAACGATGCCATCCGTTTCCGAGATCCATTCTGAATCCTTCCGGATGGAACAGACATTGCGCCGCATCCTGCAGTTCGATCGCTTTCGCGGTCGGCTTTCGGTTGAAGATGCCTTCAAAGTCCAGAAACACAATCGCATCCGAAAGGCAGTTTTCGGAATAGGAAACGCCGAGCAGGAATTGCAGCTGATCGAACAGAGCACATTCGTCCTGCTGTGTCATTTCCATATAATACGCATCCTGCGGGCGGTTACAATCGAACGAGTATTCCCGTCCGTCATGATACACTTCGCTTGCCGTAATCACATGGATTGCGGAGATTTTCGGAATCCAATACTTTCGCATTTCAGATATCCTTTCTGATCAGTGCTTCCCAGTCAACACCATTCTAACGCAATATCTATCCAATAAAAAGGACTTCTGCATGAAGAATCTGAAAACTTATTTTTTCCCGTGCACTCGGCTGTTATATTGGCGGATTCAATATTAAGTAAACTACTCCCACCATTTTGGCTCCGCGGGGTGGTTTCGGGAAAGGAATCAGAAAGGAGATGGTGCTTATCGGCACAAAAACGTATCGCACTGCTTGCAGGAACGGAACACAATCGCTTCAGCCGCAAGACGGCAAATAAAAAACAATCGGAGGTATACAAATGAAGCGGACAAAGGACAACACCATCATCATTGGGATCGACCACGGCTACGGCAACATGAAAACTGCCAACCGCTGCTTTCCCACCGGAATCCTTGCATACGATTCCGAACCGTTGTTTACCAAGAATCTCTTGGTATTTGAGAACAAGTATTATCTGATCGGAGAAGGTCACAAGGAGTTTCTCGGCAACAAGGTCTTGGATCAGGATTATTACATCCTGACG
>JAFZJT010000122.1 GCA_017553815.1 Clostridia bacterium | reverse complement strand
GGCGTCGGCGCGCGCAGATCGGAAACAAAATCGCAGATTGTAAAATCGATCTCATGCCCTACAGCGCTTATCACAGGCTTTTTGCTCATGAAAACAGCCATTGCAAGCGCTTCGTCATTGAAGCAGGAAAGATCCTCATAGCTGCCTCCTCCCCTGCCGACGATGATCACGTCCACCTCATCGACCTCGTTTAAAAGGCTTATCCCGTCGATTATCGTTTGAGCTGCGCCCATGCCCTGAACCTGAACGGGAGCGAGCAAGATGCGCATGGTTGGGAATCTTCTTGAGATGACGGATCTTATGTCGTGGAAAGCGGCACCTGTTTCGCTCGTTGCAACACCGACACAGCGCGGCAAAAACGGGATCGGTCGCTTGCGATCAAACAGTCCTTCGGCAGAGAGCTTATCGCGAAGCTCGAGAAACTGCTTGTAGAGCTCGCCCTCGCCCGAAGGCCGCATGCCCGTTGCGTAGAACTGATACTGTCCGTCCTTTACATACAGCGAAACGCTTCCCGAAAGCACGACCTGCATTCCGTCCTTAGGCTCGAAGGACAGTTTTAATGCGTTGCTTCTGAACATAACGCAGCGGATAAGCGCGTTTTCGTCCTTCAGCGAAAAGTACAGGTGCCCAGATGAGTGGCGTTTAAAGCCCGTAAGCTCACCGCTCACCTTGAGCGATCTTAAGCGAATATCATTTTCAAGCAATCGGCAAACGTACTCGTTGAGATTCGATACCGAAAACACGGTCTCAGCGCCTGCCATTTGCTCTCTCCGCCGCCGTTAACGTGTTTGAAAGGAGTATTTTTCTCGTTACCGGGCCGACCCCTCCGGGCACGGGCGAAATGTATCCCGCGACCTTTTCAGCGGAAGCAAATTCTACGTCGCCGACGGTTTTTCCGTCAACACGATTAATGCCTGCGTCAACGATGATTGCGCCCGGTTTTATCATATCTCCTGTGATAAGATTCGGCACACCGACCGCGGCAACGATGATATCCGCGTTTTGAAGATGCGCTTTGAGGTTTTCAGTCCTCGAATGGCACACGGTCACGGTGGCGTGCTCTGCAAGAAGCAGCATCGCCGCAGGTTTGCCGACCACGATGCTTCTACCAACCACAACGGCATTTTTGCCCTTTATCGGCACTCCGACGCTCCTTACAAGCTGCATTATGGAGCTTGGAGTGCAGGGGGCAAAGCCCTGCCTGCCGGTAAAGAGTGCGCCAGCGTTCAAAACGGTCAGCCCGTCAACATCCTTTTCGGGACGAATATGCGAGAGCACATCGTCCTGATCCATGTGCTTTGGAAGCGGCATCTGAAGAATGATGCCGTGAACCGCATCATCGGCACAGAGCTTATCGAGAAGGTCGGTGAGCTCCCTTTGCTCGATATCGCCGCTAAGAACATGCGTTTTGCTCGTGAGGCCGATATCGGTGCAGTCCTTCATGCGGCTGTTTACATACTGATGCGAAGCAGGATCGTCTCCGACTATAACTACGTCGAGCCTCGGATCTATGCCATCATTCTTCAAGCTTTGCACCCGCTCTGCGCATTCTTCGCTTAGTTCGATGGCAAGCTTCTTTCCGTCGATTATTATTGCCATATCTCAATTCCTTTCAATGCGCACTATGGTTTAGCGCACATCAAGATAAATCTATAGTGCTTTCATTATAATCTATCCATGCACATAAGCGCGGCTCCTATGGCATTGTCGCTCGACAGCTCCGGCTTTGAAAAATGGAGCTCGGCCTTTGTTCCTTGAAGCCTTTCGGTGAGCAAGCGCCGAAGCAAGGTGCTTGACGCAACGCCGCCCGAAAAAAGGAAGGCAGTTTGTTCGCCGCCGAGTTTTTTGATAACGTTTTCAACCGTTTTTGCGAGCGTTCGCGCAATGAGATCGAATACCGAAAGGGCGGTTTTCTCAAAGCTTTCACCGCTGTCTATGGCATTTGCCGCCTTTGTTTCCGCGCCTGAGAACGAAAAATCAAGTCCGCTGACGCTTGCGGGAAGCAATACTCCCCGCTCAACCGCAGTTTTCGCCATTGCCTCAAGGTGCTTACCCGCGGGAAACGGCAGTCCGAGCTTAACTCCGATCCTATCCACAAGCTGACCTGCGTTGATATCACTCGAGCCGCCGATGCGCTCGACATTCAGATCGGCGTCCACAAACAGAAGGTCGCTCGTGCCGCCGCTGAGGTGAAACGCGTAGAACGGACTGCCTATCAGCTTCTCGTTTCCCATGAGCGCGGCGCGTATATGCCCCTGCTGATGGGTGAAGCCAAGAACAGGAACGCCAAACGAAGCGCCGAGCGTTTCGGCAAGAAGCTTTCCGACGAGGAATACGGGCATATAGCTGTTTTCCCTGCCGCTCGGTCGATCGGATACACCGATACCGCATAATCGATCCTTTTCGATGCCATTAAGAAGCTCCGGCAAAAGCTCGGTCATATTTCGTGTGTGCTGAAAAACGCCGTCGCTTTGGCGAAGACCGCGCTCTCCGAGCTTGACGCTCAAAAGCTTTCTTTTATCGGCAAGTATTCCTTCAACACAAACACAAGCTGCGGATGAAGTGTAGCAGCTTGTATCTATGCCGACAAATATTCTGTTTTTAGTGGAGCCGCTCATAATTTCGAGGTCATTCCCCGGAGCGTACCACCTTGCCGAGAACTCCGTTTATGAAACGGGGCGACTTCTCGTCGCAAAAGGTTTTTGCAAGCTCAACGGCTTCATTAACCGCAACCGCAGCGGGAACGTCCTCTGCGTAGCAGATCTCGTACACGGCATTACGCAGTATTGAAAGATCGACCTTCGGCATACGGTCGACAGTCCAACCTACAGCTGCTTCGGAAATAATGCCGTCTATCTGCTCGAGATTCTCCTGCACTCCCGCGACCATGCGGGAAGCGAATTCTATGTCGGCGCTCGTCGGTTCTTCGACGATGCCGGATTTTTCAAGTACGTCGTAATAGGTGTCGTCACAGCCGAACATCTTTTCATACGTCAGCTTCATTGCGACTTCTCTTGCTGTTTTTCTGCTCATATCTTTTGTTGGATGGATGAATTTAAACCGTATTGAATAACGCCGAGCGCTTACTTTTTCAGACCTTTGATGAACTTAACTATCGCGCCGTTCGCTTCGGTAAAGCCGAGCTTATCCACAAGATAGCCGTATGCGCCGCCCGGAACGGTGAACAGGAGTATCAGAAGCGTTCTGAAAAAGCCAATCGTCAGCATGAGTATTGCGCTCACAAGGCCAATAAGGATCAGGGAAAGCTGGATCTTATGGCACATTATGAAAGCAAGAACCCGTTTGAGATCCATCAGTTCACCCTCTTTTCGATTTGGGGAGTGCCGCTTTCAACGGTTTGAACAATTGAAACGGCAACGTTGCGTACCGGGATGCCGGTCGCGTTCTCGATCTCGGTTTTGACTCGAGACTGAATTCCCGAGCAAAGCTCGGCAAGATCACCGCCCGCAAAAGCGGTCAGCTTGATATCGGCAGTTATGCCGTCCTCAACTGGATTGACCTTGCAGGTGCCGCTCTTGATGCGCTTATCGGCCTTGAGCACCCTCTGAATCATTCCTGCGACCGCATCGCTGCTGATATAGGAAGTGCCGCCGCCTGACTGCTTAAGCAGGTTCATCTCGGAAGGATCGAGTGCATTACCGATTCTGAACGAGCAGATCACGGCGAACACGCAGCAGCAGAATGCTGCAAGGAAGAGAACGCCGAGCAGCACTCGCACGGCGGGGTGACCGTCCGCAAGGTAGTGAGCGAAGGTTTCGAGATTAATGACGCCCCACGAAGCGAGCATCAGCAGCACGAACACTGCCGCAAGCAAAGCTATGGCGACAAATACTATGGTTCTGTTTGCTTTATCGTTCTTCATGATCTTCCTCCGTAGTCAAAATGCACTCTGCATCAAATCGGCTCGGAGCCGGAAACAAAGGCGCTTCCGGCTCCGTTGGTTCAGCAGTTACTTAACGCGCGGTTCATCGACCTTTTTCTTCTCTGGTTTTTCGACTTTTTCCTCTTCAAAGGTGACGGACTGGACAAAAACGTTGACCTCCACTACGCGAAGGCCGGTCATCATCTCGATAGCGTTTTTGACCTCGCTCTGTACGTCGTTGCTGACGTCCTGGATCTTGCAGCCGTATTTGACGTTGATGCTGAGATCTACGGCAACCTCTTCGGAGCCAACCTCTACGCGAACGCCCTTGGTATAGCTCTTCTTTCCGCCGAAGATGCCGGTGATGCTGTCGGCAAAACCGCCGCCGAGACCGGAAACACCTTTGACCTCTGCTGCCGCAAGGTTTGCGATGGTTGCAATGACATCGGGTGCGAACACCACTTTACCGCTGTCGTTGAGCTGAATGTCGGTAATTACCTGATTCTCGTTATCCATAGTTGGACACCTCCTTGTTATTTAGTCTGATTTATTATACCAAACTTCCGTTGAATTGTAAAGAATAATGGAGGATAATTCAAGATTCTTATATAAATTATACACATTTGTGCCCAATTCCACGGTTTTTCGGCGATCGCGACCTTGCATGCTGGCTGAAAGCGGGAATTTTGATGCCCCCTTGGCTCACACGGTGCCGCTCAGCGATATCCTTATCCGGCTTGCAGGAGCCCCGGTCTCCGTGCGAACGATGTCGAGTATCCTTGCCACCTCTTCATCCGTAAGACTGTCGCCGTTTATCACGACCGACACAGAGTCGTTTCGGAAGGTTACGGCAGCGTCGAGAAAGCCCTTTGAGCGAATCATGCTCTCGATCGAGAATTCGCGCTCCATGTTTTCAACAAGTTCGATAAGGCGGACCTGTGCGGTTTGAAGTGTCTCAGCATCCGTTCCGGAGTCGTTGATTAGCCTTCTAAGGTACTCTATTTCCTTAGCCCGAAGCTCGCTTCTTTCGTTTCTGAAGCCAGCAAAATAATCCTCATATACCCTTGCGCTCACGGCCTTGTCGCCTCCAATCGGCTGTTCTTCAGAATGGTCGGCATCTTCCGTTTTCTCGTTCAATGCGCTCTGTTGCTTGTTCTTTAGCGAAACATTGACTATTATCGCCAAGATCAGCAAGGCGCTCAGGATCACAAGCGCGAGCATTCCCTTTGAGGTCAGCTTAAATTGGGGTCGGTTCATTTTGTTTTCCTCCTAATGATAGTGTGTATTTCATCTTATTCATTGGCACCGCTTGCCATGACAAACACTTCAACGCACTTTTCATCGATCCCAAGAACCGTGCTGACTGCCGAAGCGATCGCGAGCTTCACACCAATATCGGCAGCCCCCTCCGCGATCACGATCACTCCCCTTATCCTTGGGAAGACCTCCGTCAGTACGATAGCCTCCTCCCTGCCTCCGCTCTGCACTGTTGCTGGTCTTGTCTCCTTTGACGCGCTTTTATCACCGTTCGTGCTCTTTTCGTTCGATGCAACCACCTGCTCCGAGGTGCGGTCGAGCGTCAGCATCACCTCCACCTTGCCAGCTCCGCGCATCGATGAGAGGATCGCCTCAAGCTTTTTCTCAAGCACTTCTGATGAATGATCCTCGGTCTCCGCTTTTATAATTTCGGACTTTGGTTCGGCATTTCCCTTCTTTGCTGTGCCCGAAAGAAGCAGCACCGCAGCCGCAACCGCAACTATGGCTAAGTAAAGCACTGCCTTTTGGGGATTTCTTTCTTTAATTTGCTTGAGCAGCGTTTCCGCCGCGATCGATACCACAGTATCCTTCACTCCCTTTCTCCGAGGCGTTTTATTTTGATCAAACGCCTATCACCGCCGCACACAGAGCGACCGCCGCGGCCTTTGACGCGCTCTCAAACAAGCCTTTTTTCTTGCCTTGCCTCGGCAGAATCGCTTCAAGCAGCGTATACACTGCGGCGCATACGATCAATCGTGAAATGATAGCCTTTATATTCTCCATTATCTGCTTTGCTCCTTATAAAAATGCCGACCCTGCCGATATTGCGGTTCCAAGTATCAGCACCGGCATCGCGGCGGAGCAAGCGCATACGGCAAATATGCTGCTCAAGGTGTCCGCAATTCCGTCCAGCATATATTTTATCCTTGCATCGTTTGAAAACAGCTCGCACACTGCCGACGCTATACGAAATGCAAATACTCCGCCCGCAAGCTTTAGAAGCGGGGATGCGATCAGGAGCACAGCGATGATGATGCCGCCCGTTCCCACTGCGTTTTTGACGATCAGCGTTCCTGACGCGACAGTTTCGACAGTTCCCGTCAGCATTCCTCCGCCGAAAGGAAGCAGCTTGTCAACAGCATACTTAGTGCCTTTGAACAATGCGCCGTCCAAGGTCGCGGCGCTCGATCCGCCGATGATGATCACGGCGCCAAAGATGACCGTTGCAAGACCCATTACCCATTTCACCAATTTGTGGATGAGCTTTACGGCACCGACAAGCTTGAGCTTTTCCGAAACTCCCCCGATAACGCAGAGTATGCCGCTGATAATAAGGCTCGGCATAACAGCGCCCGATATCAAACTTGAGATCCATGAGGCAAACAGCGAAAGCTTCGGCGTCAGCACTGCGGCGGATTCAGGGCATCCGCAGGCGGTCAGAAGGATCGCGAGCGGCGGTGCGCATATCTCACTGAAGCCGCAGATCGTTGATATCGCGTCATTTGCGGTGGAAGCAAGCGTCGAGAATGCGGCTGTCGATGAAAGCGCCGCTGCGGAGAACAGAGCCAGCTTCACAGGAGC
>JAFZJT010000121.1 GCA_017553815.1 Clostridia bacterium | reverse complement strand
CTCCTTCACCCGAACTTCCGGTTGTGATCGTGTATGAGTTCATTCGGTTATACACATTGCCGAGAAGCGCTTCTGCATCCTCCGTAAGCACCACTACGTCCATCGGGTCCTCATCGCGAGTTGTTGCTAGCACCGAGAATACGGCAATAACATCGTTCCAGTTATTCACGGGAGCATCGCCGTCATCGTCGCCGACATAGACAGTTTTCTTAGCCGAGTGCCTGCCAAGAGGTATTTGGTTGATATCATAGGTTATTCTTGAATTAAACTGCCTCTCTATCGTTGGTATGACCTCAGATATGCTTCTTCCGCCTCCATCGTTGGAGAAGAATATTCCGAAGCCGGTACAAACTATCGCGGCAATCATTATAATTCCGGCGATGATTACCACCGCAACCCAACCTCCGGCCGTTATCGCAGCAACAAGCCATTTTACACCCGCAGCAATACCTTTTCCTACAGCAACAGCGCCCTTAACGGTCAACTGTGCAGCCTTTGCCACGACTTTTGCAGTAACCCTTGCCGCTGCAGCCGCTTTCTGTGCCGCGAACTTCGACGCCTGCGCCGTCTTTTGAGCTGTCTGTTTCGTAGCTTCGGCGGTTTTGACAACAGCCCGCTCGGTTGCCTTTACTGTTTTACCCGTTGTATTGACGGTGCGAGAGGTTGTCTTTAACGTCCTTGCGGGAGCTTGCTTGACTGTGGAAGCCGTGTTCTTCGGTGCGACTTTCGGACGCATCGTTACTCGCATCGGGCTCGCAGTTCGTGCAGATTCGGAATAAGCCTGATTCTCAGTTGACCTTCGAGATCGCGTATTGCTTACAGGCTTTGAAGGCTGATCGCTTTTAGAGCCGAATGACGACCTCGCGTCAGATTGCTTCGATATGCTCTTTCCATGGGCCTTGCTCTGTTTGCCGCTTTCATTGTTGGGCTTTCTGCCTCGTTTGCCGTTTGTCTTGGGCTTTGGAGCTTCTTCCGCGGAGCAAGGCTCGCAAACTTCGATATCGTTTGCCGTATCGATGCTCTGCTCTTGCGAAAGCTGCTTTTTCGCTCTGCGCTTGTCTATGCTTCTGCGTATGCGCTTCTTTGCGGAAGTTGCTGCTTTGCTCGCTGTTTTCCTTGAAGCCGTAACTCCGTCATTTATGATCTCGCTGATCTCATGCTCAGCGTATTCGGATGGTGAAGCATACTCATCGCTGTCGATGCTTGCCTTGTCCTTTGCCCTTTGAGCTGCGTTTCGCATACTGCGCGAAAGATTCCTTGCCTTATCGAGCACCTTCGGAACACCCATCTTCGGCTTTGTTTTGAGCTTTAACTTGGGTTCTTTCAATTTCTCACCCCCTATGAAGCCATGACCTCTTTGGGCTTGGTGGTCATAAGCTTATAGAGCTCGGTGTTCATTGGGAACTTATCCTCGAAAGGCACTACGCTGCCCGCGCATACAAGTAAGCCTTTACCCGCTTCGGCGTTCGTTACATACGAGAGCTGAGTATCTGATATTCCGAGCAGCTTTGAAAGCTCCTGCCTGTCGGTAGCAGCCTGATTGAGCAGCGTTATGAACTCCGAGTTCGCAAGCATCGTTCTTGCGGTATGCGACTGCAAAAGGTCCTCAACATTCTGTGAGATACCCGTATAGAAAGCGTTGTGCTTCCTTGCTCGCTTCCATTGTTCAAAAAGGAAGTTGGAACTGTACGCGCTGGAGAACAGCAGGTAAATCTCGTCGATGAACACGAAGGTCGATCTGCCCTTGCGCTTATTCTTGAGTATGCGGTTATAGATCGCATCGAGGGTAACAAGCATACCGATGGGCTTGAGCTGCTTTCCGAGATCGTGGATATCGTAGCAGATGACCGAGTTCTCGGTATCGACGTTCGTATGCCTTGCAAAGGTATCGAGCGAACCGTCCGTAAACAGCTCTATCGCAAGCGCAACGTCCTTCGCTTCGGGTTCGGGCTGATTTATAAGTTCGCGATGGAAGTCCTTGAGCGTGGGCGGCTCGCATTTGAAGCCGCTCTTCATGTAATCGCGGTAGATGAGCGTGGTGCAGCGGTCGATTATCGACTTCTCCTTCGGGCTAATCCTGCCTGAGCCGATAAGCAGCTCGCATAGCGAAAGCACGAACTCGTTTTTAAGCGTAATCGGGTTCTCTGAATCGGAGTAATCGATATCCATATCCATCGGGTTAAGATGCATGGGAGAATCGGCGGATATTCGTATGATCGAACCTCCGAGCGCGCTTACAAGCGGCGTGTACTCCCTTTCGGGATCGAGTATGATAACGTCGCAATCGCCGCGTATGATGAGCTGAACGATCTCGCGCTTTGCAAAGAACGATTTGCCCGAACCCGATGTGCCGAGATAATAACTATTGCCGTTCAGAAGCTCGCGCCTGTTCACAAAGATAAGGTTGCGGCTGATCGCGTTTTGACCGCAGTATGTGCCGTCTTTATGCGAGATCTCCTGCGCTCGAAACGGCATTAAAACGGCGGTGCTTTCCGTTGTGAGCGTTCTTATCGCGTTTATCTTGCGAAGCCCTATCGGGAGCACCGTTATCAAGCCCTGAAGCTGCTGATAGGAAAGCGTATCGAAGTCGCACAGATGCTTTCTTGCGACTGAGAGAAACGCTTCCGTGTCCGCGTCGAGCTGCTCCATTGTGTCCGCCATGTGTATAGCCGTAACGGTTACGAACATCATGCGCTGATCTCGGTTGGTAAGATCGTTCAAAAATTCCGTGGATTCCTTGCGCTGCTGTTCAAGATCATACGGCACTATCGCGGCAAAGTTGTTATTGTTATTCTGCTTGCGCTGCCATTTGGCTATCTCCGATTCTGTGCCAAGCAGTTTCCTTTCGACCTCTTTAACCGCTTCATCCGTAGGAACAGGAATAATATCGACCGAGAGCATCATATTCCGCTGCATTTCGCAAAGCTCGGTTATCATGCTGTCCTTAATGAACGATGGATATTCTTTAAGAAACAGCACCCGCGCATACTTCTCGCCGATCTTGATGCAGTTGGGAAGTACGCTCATACTCGCAGGCGCGATATTATCCTTAAAGGAATGTCCTTTGCGCCGAGAGGAGCCGATATCGAAGCGGAAATTATCTTCTTCACCTGCGCGGTAGAAATCATGCAGTATGCGAAGCCTTTCGGCGGCATTGAGTTCAACGAGCGTGGATGAAAGCGCGGCGAACCGCGAAACCAGCTCCGAATACACACGGTTGAAGAATATCCTCGCTTCCTCTATGTTGCGCTTGATGACCGATACCGTTACATACTTCTCCTGAATAATGCAGCTTCCGGTCGTTGCTTTGGTTGTAAGGATATCGTTGAACTCCGCACGATACTTGTCGAGCTCATCGCCGTGCATTTGAAAGAGGAAGGACTTGAAATTGCGCTTTGATACCCTGCGGTTGTTTATGCTGATCTTGGTGGTAGCTCCGACTTCAAGGGAGTTGATAAGGTCGCAGTACATAAGGAACATATCCATCTGATCCTCCGCAGATGCGACAGAATAGTTTATATCCGTGAACTTGAAGCTCTTTGTGTATTTGTTCCACGCAAGGAAAGTGCCGTCGTCCCAGATACGCTTTATCGGAATTGTGTCCTGAACGGTGCGCGGTATCTTGAAATTGTCCCTGTCGCCGCGCATTATCGCCTTGAGCGTTTTAATCACAGCGGATCACCTCACCCAAGCGCGTATCCGCCATAACTGCGGCGTATAAGTTTTTCGGAACGAAGATAAGCTCCTTCGGCGTACTCATATGCCGAATGTATGCTCCCGCGAACTGCTCCGCTGTCATGCCGTGGTAGCGTATAAAGCCGAGCGCTGCGAACGGGAACGCCGCAAGCACACATACCCAGCTCACCGTTTCCGAGCCGAGCGGTTCTTTAAGGCCGAAGTACACGCCGACCGCAACAGCGACCGCTGCGGCAGAAAAAAGGAACTGCCTTGCGGACAGCCCCATGATAATCGATTCCTGATAATCACGAATCTCTTTGTTGATTTTTATTTCCATATTTTAGTTATTACCTCCATAGAAACAGGGCGGCTTGAGCCGCCCGTACTTTAATCCTTGAATTGAAAGTTAGTTTTGATCCTTCCCGATGCCTGCTCAATCCAAATGATCGAAAGCCCTTTTGAAACCGCATAATCGAAAGTATCCTTAGTTCCTCCCGCATCTCCCGAATAGACCGCGATAAGCATTGATGAGTTGTCCACCATATAGCGGTTTCGTCGCTGCATACAGCCCTGCGTATAGTGATTTTGCAGCACCATCCGCTCGTCCGCATTTTGAAGCACATATTTATACCGTGCCTTCCATTCATTTGAAAAGCGGGATTCCTGCCCTTTGTGTGGAATGACGGCAATCAGCTTGATTCCAGCATCGGGCAATTTCCGTTTTAGATCAATCACGAGCTCTGCGCACCAGATGTCGGTTCCCATAGCCATACCAGTATAGAATCGCGTTTTGCCCTTATGCACAGCGAAGCGAATTGCCTTATAAAGCTTTTCCATCAACGCGGCACACCGAGGATCGGCTTCATCGAATCCCCACGGAAGCTTTTGCGGTCGGTGTCCCGTGAAACAGCAGCTATTTACCCTATCCATATTGCACCTCCTATAACCATGCACGGTTAATATTATCAAAAACAGCCGATAAGTCAACCGTGCGCGGTTAGTTATTGCTTGTTCCCTCTGATATTCTTTGTAAGAACGACTAACCATATAAGGGTAACGGAGGGCAATATGAATTACGGTGAAGCTATCGCTTATCGCTGCAACGAGGTTTGCAGGCAAAGGGGAATCACGCTGAATAAACTGGCAACGCTTTCGGGGCTGCGCCAATCAACACTCGATAACATCTCAAAGGGCAATACAAAGAACCCGTCCTTGAGAACACTGCACAGAATAGCAACGGGCCTCGGGATGACGGTATCTGAGTTTCTTGACTTTGATATTATGAATGCAACGATATTCGATGATGAATAATTGATCGACATCCTCGTTTTCTTTTCTCGCAGATGGTACAATAAAGAAAAAACGGAGGATACGGAAATGATAAAGTACATATACATAGCAGGACTCATCCTTTGGATAATCGGCATGGCGCTGCGCTCGCCAAAGCTCGCTGTCTGCGGCATTCCGACGCTTTACGGCTTCGCCGCGGGTTTTATCCTTCCATTCCTTTCTGAGCAGGCGAACAGCACCGCATACATAATCGCCTATTGTATGTACGGACTGATCGCCCTCATGTGGCTCGGAAGCCTTTTCCGCCTCATCGCAGAAAAGGTTCAGGATAAGCGAGCCGAAAGGCTGTGGCAGAAGATGTTCATAGAAGAACTCAAGAAAAAGCCCGGCTGCTATACAGACCTGACAGCGATCGGGGAATGAATCAAGCTATCACAAAGGAGCGCCGCGGCGCCTCTTCTTTTACTGTTGATAAACCCGCTGAAATATGATAAAATCGGTGACAGTTATAATACTTAAGGATTTGGGAGTTAGATTATGCAAAGCAGAAACCGTGACAAAGAAAAAAGCTGCTCAAAAGCAAAGACCCCTTTCTTTGGGGCTACCCAAATAGACTGGAATCAATATGATCGTTCTGAGATACACTCTTATTTGCAGTTTAAAATAAATGAGCTTCAAGAGATAATATCTCGTGCCGATACCAAAGCATCTATTATTCTAGCTTCAATTGGTGTATTCCTTGGCACAGCTATTGGCATTAAAGATAAGCTAATTAGTGCTAAGATATCTCCCCAAAAGATTTTGAATAACGCAATCAGCTTCGCATTTTACGCTATCATAGCTTTTTCTGTGCTGAGTGTTGTTTTGGGAGTTTTAACACTATTAAATAGGAATGTTAGCGCTGATGAAAGCAGCACATCATCAAGCATTCAGGACCACCTCACAAATGAGATTAAAATGCTTGATGATCTTCGCAATGCAAAGTATAAATACTTTAGATTATCCTTGCTTTCTTTTGCGGTAACAGCTTTTTTCACAATACTTCTTGCTTTATCATACTTTCTTGTTAAGCCTTGATTAAGATAGGAAAAGTTCCCAAAAGGAGCGCTGCGCCGCTCCTTTTACATACCTATCATCTCATGGATTATCCTATCGCTCATTCGTATAGCACCAACAAGCACGAGCAGGTTCACAATTAGTTCAAGCAGATACGACCATACCGCCGAAGTCGCGGAAGCCGAAGCATCTACCGTCGGCATAGAGGTAGCGAAAACCGAGTAAATTATGCAGGCAAGG
>JAFZJT010000120.1 GCA_017553815.1 Clostridia bacterium | reverse complement strand
GCATATAAAGAAGCGATAGAAGCGTTTCTTAAAAAGCACGGTTGCGAAGCGACGGCAGAGGCGTTTTCCGATTATGTGAGGTCGCAAAAAGAAGGGGAAATCAGCGATGATGCTGCCATGAATGCAGCCGGTGGTGCGTATCAGAATTATTTAATGGATCCGGAAAGTTATTTTATGCCGATATGATCGGAAATTCCGGAAAACATACCATTGCGGTTACAGACTTTGTTTGGGATTTTGATTGGTTATACCAAAGTCCCAAAACAAGACTATTCTCTAAATAAATATCAAATATAATAAAAGGAAATCTCTGATATGAATAACAGTATTTTCAGACAAAAGAGCATAGACAAAGTTTCTTCGCCGGAAAAACTCGATGACTACATCAGGGTAACGACGCCGAGCGTATGGATTACGCTTGCGGCGATTACTATCCTGCTTATCGGGACTATTGTGTGGGGAATTTTTGGCGAACTTACGATACATAATGATGACGGAACGATAGACGCAGTCGCACCTATTTCGTTTATCATAAATTAAGGTGTTAACAGATGATAGATAATAAAGTAAAACAGCCGGTCACAAAGGGCGTAGTCAAGGTACCCGTTGTAATGCAGATGGAGGCACTTGAATGCGGTGCGGCATCTCTTACAATGATTCTTGCTTATTACGGTAAGTGGATACCGCTTGAACAGATCCGCGAGGACTGCGGTGTATCCCGTGACGGCTCGAATGCAAAAAATATATTGGTAGCAGCAAGAAGCTATGGCTTAGGTGCCAAGGCATACCGCTACGATCCTGAAAGGCTTAAGGAGATGGGCAGATTCCCGATGATTGTTCATTGGGAATTTAACCATTTTATTGTGGTGGACGGATTTAAGGGAGATAAGGTCTATGTGAACGATCCCGCACGCGGAACTGTTGTGATGAGTTATGAGCAGTTCGACGAAGGATATACGGGAATCTGCCTTATGTTCGAGCCAACGGAAAGTTTTGAGCCTTTCGGCAAACCAAAAAGCGTGTTAGAGTTTGCAAAAAGCAGATTAAAAGGTGCATCGGTAGCGGTTACATTCGTGGCTGTTACTACTCTTATAGGTTCGCTCTGCGCTATCATTTTTTCGGGCTTTTCCCGTGTGTTTATTGACCGTATCCTTACAGGCAATGATGCACAGTGGCTCGTTCCTTTTATTATTGGATTATCCGCAGTAGCAACCGTGCAGGTCATCGCCGCATGGATCAAAGCCATCTATTCTTTCAAGATTGACGGTAAGATGGCGATTGTCGGTAATATGAACTATATGTGGAAGATATTGCGTCTTCCGATGAAGTTTTTTTCTCAGCGAATGGCTGGAGATATACAGCAGAGGCAGTTGTCGAATGCAAATATTGCAGGAACTTTGGTTAATACCTTGTCTCCTCTTGTGCTGGAAACACTTATGCTTATCTTTTATCTATTCGTTATGATAAGATATTCACTTATGCTTACTCTTGTGGGTGTCGTTTCCGTTATAGGACAGATATGGGTGTCCCGTATAATATCAAATAAGCGTATCAACATCACCCGCGTTATGATGCGGGATTCGGGGAAACTTGCCGGTGCAACTGTGTCCGGCATTGAGATGATTGAAACCATCAAGGCGTCAGGCGCAGAAAACGGATTCTTTGAAAAATGGTCTGGCTATCAGGCAAGTGTGAATACGCAGAAAGTCCGATTTAAGAAGATAGATAGTTATTTGGGCTTGATTCCCCCGGTTCTTACGGCGTTTGCAAACAATATCGTCCTGATACTCGGCGTTTATCTTTGCATTACAGGCAAGTTTACCGTTGGTATGGTTATGGCATTTCAGGGCTTTCTTGTCTCCTTCATGCAGCCGGCACAGAAGATGATTGACGCCGGACAGCAGGTGCAGGAGCTCCGTACCGAGATGGAGCGTGTCGAGGATGTAATGAAGTATCCGACCGATGTCGATTTTAACGATGAGGAGATTGACGAGGACGCGGATTATGATAAGCTCTCAGGAAGCGTGGAACTGAAAAATATCACCTTTGGCTATTCAAGGCTTGCACCTCCTCTTATAGAAAATTTCAGTATGAAGCTCGAACCGGGCAGCAGAGTCGCTTTTGTAGGTTCTTCGGGCTGTGGAAAATCCACTCTCGCAAAGCTGATATCAGGATTGTATCAGCCGTGGGAAGGCGAGATTTTGTTTGACGGAAAACATATCGATGAAATCAATCGGAGTGTATTTACAGGTTCGGTTGCCGTTGTTGACCAAGATATCACTCTTTTTGAGGACACGATAGAAAATAATATAAAGATGTGGGATAATACAATAGAGGATTATGAGGTTATGATGGCAGCGCGCGACGCACAGATTCATGATGATATCATGTTGCGTGAGGGCGGATATCGATATAAGCTCTCAGAGGGCGGACGGGATTTTTCCGGCGGCCAGAGGCAGCGTATCGAGATTGCGCGCGTTCTCGCCCAAGATCCGACTATAATTATAATGGATGAGGCAACAAGTGCATTAGATGCCAAGACGGAGTTTGATGTGGTGAATGCCGTAAAGGCACGTGATATCACCTGTATCGTCATTGCACACAGATTGTCTACCATACGCGACTGTGATGAAATTATTGTGTTTGATCACGGCAAGGTCGTAGAGCGCGGTACACATGAGGAACTAATGGCACTTGGCGGTGCATATACAGAACTGGTGATGAGTGAGTAGATTATGGGTTGGTTTGATGAACAAATAAAAGACAGAATGCGGGCGGATAATGAGGCTTTCGAGGATTCCTTTTTAAGAGCTGCGGGGATCATTATGGGAAGCCGTCTTTCTGCTGCCATGAATGATCAGAGGCAGGCTGCAACCGATGCGATAGGTGAAATACTAAAAGCATATCATATACGCCCTCGGGAAGTTCCTGACAGCATTACCGATATGAATGAGACGCTGGAATACCTGATGCGTCCTCATGGGATTATGCGCCGTAATGTCACTTTGGAAAAAGGTTGGTATAAAGATGCGGCGGGCCCGATGATCGGTACCTTAAAGGAGAACGGTGACATTGTTGCTTT
>JAFZJT010000119.1 GCA_017553815.1 Clostridia bacterium | reverse complement strand
GCCGAGACGGGTGCCGAGCACGCGGTCAAAGGCGCAGGGTGCGCCGCCGCGCTGAACGTGTCCGAGTACCACGGGACGGCACTCGAAATACTGTGCATCGGAGCCGAGAAGCGGATCGGAGCGCATAGTATTTTCGATCATGTCGGAAAGGTTCTTTGCAAGGTTCTTGTGGATAAGAAGCTTGTTTCCGAAGGCGTCGGTACCAAGGTCGATCTCATCGCTGCCGAGAAGCTCGAAACCCTCCGCGACCACGATGATGGTGTAATGCTCGCCCCTGAGGTACCTTCTGCGAACCAGCGAGATAATCTCATCGTAGCTCTTGGGGAATTCGGGGATCAAAACGAGATGCGCGTTCGCGGCAAGACCAGCCTGAAGCGCGATCCAACCGGTGTTCCTGCCCATACACTCAACAACGATGCAGCGGGAATGCGCCTTAGCGGTGGTCTGGAGGCGGTCGATAGCTTCCATTGCAATATTCGACGCGGTCTCGAAGCCGAAGGTGTAGTCGGTGCAGCTCAGATCGTTGTCGATGGTCTTGGGAACGCCGATAACGTTTATGCCGAGCTTGCGAAGCTTGTTCGCAACGCCGAGAGTGTCGTCACCGCCGATGGCCACAACGCCCTCGAGATCGAGCGCCTTAAGCACCTCTATAATGGTCTGCGGGCCGTCGGAATCGGCGAGAACGTTTGTTCTCGAGCTTCCGATAATGGTGCCGCCCTGGGTCTGGATGCCGTCAACCTCATTGAGGGTCAGCCAGTGACCCTTCGCGGTGAGCGCGCCGCGCCAACCGTTGTGGAAACCGAACACCTCGATGCCCGCCTCCGCGCACTTTTCAACAACGCCCCTGATAACGGCGTTGAGTCCGGGGCAGTCGCCGCCGCCGGTTAGAATACCGATTTTTCTCATTTTAGTTATCTCCTTTTGGTTATTCAGCTTGTTGGATTCGGCGTTGGACGCCGCCTCGTTCGTGATCTCAGTATCCATTACGGAGCGATCCTGCTCAGCCTTTACACTCCTTTTCTTCGCTGCGTTCTTTTTAGCCGCAGACTTTTTCTTTGTTTCTTCCATTTGGATATGTTCCGTTCTAAAGATTTGCGGCAAGCGCATTATCTGTCAAGGAGTCCTCGTTTTTCAAGAAGCTCCATTATCGAATCAGATATAGCATCGACGGAGCGCATCCTGCCGTCCTCGGTGCAGCTCACGACCTCGATATCGGAAAACCTTTCCGAAAGCTCGAAGTATTTATCGCTCGCTCGCTGCTGAAGGTTTCTGCTCTTTTCGTAGACGTCGCTGCCGCTTCCGCCGACATAGTCGCGAAAACCCTTCTTCGATACGTTCGCTTTGGCGCAGTCCGCTTCCACCGAAAGAAAGAGATTGAGGTCGGGACGGGGAAGGCCGAGCTTGCCGTATTCAAGCGCGAACACCCAATCAACGATATCCGGCTTATCGCAGTCGCGGTCGCGGATGCTCTGATAAACCGCGTTGCTCAAAACGTAGCGGTTAATGAGCAGAAAATCGCTCTCGCCGTCAGCGTAATCCTTGAAATTGTCGAAGCGGTCGAGTGCGAACCAAAGCGCCATGCTCTTTTGATCCACGTCGGTCGCGGCGATCTCGCCGTTTCCCGAAAGGAAACGGCCGATCTGCTCGCCGAAAAATGATTCGTACATGGGGAAGCCGCGGCGCGCGACGGTGAAATCGAGAGCCTCAAGTCTGTTCGCAAGAAGGTCAAATTGAACGGTCTTGCCGCTGCCGTCAATGCCTTCGATCGTGATTATGCGTGTTTTCAATTCGGGCACCACCTAAAGGTTTTATTTCGATTGATCAATCTTAGTATTATAACGCCGGTTCCGTTAAAAATCAATTATTTTTTTAAGCTGACCGATATCCGCCGTATCCAGACGGGCTTTTATGCGAGTTCCGCTGTCAAGATGCTCCTCCTCAAGCAGCATTCCTCGCTCCCTAATGAAGGATACAGCTTCATATTTTGAATACGGAACGATCAGCTCGATCTCTTGACGGGCAGAGTTCAATGCAAGCTCGATAGCGGAGAACAGTGCGTCAACGCCGATACCTTGCTTTGCGCTGATCGAAAGCTGCTCGCCGCTTTGAGTGGGAGCGGTATCGGAAGCCTTGTCGATCTTGTTGAAAACGCGGATCGTTGGGATATCAGCTGCATTCAGGCTTGAAAGCACGTCGTCTACGACCTGCATCTGCTTTTCATGGTACGGGCTCGAATAATCGATAACGTGCAGAATGAGATCGGCTGAGGAAACCTCCTCAAGGGTCGATTTGAACGCCTTAACAAGGTCGTGCGGAAGCTTGTTTATAAAGCCGACCGTGTCTGAAATAAGCGCTTCCGTGCCGCTTGGAAGCGTTATCTGGCGAACGACAGGATCGAGAGTTGCAAAGAGCATATCCTCGGCAAGCACGTCGCTGCTTGTTAGCCTGTTTAGAAGCGTGGATTTGCCGGCGTTCGTGTACCCAACGAGCGCAACAAGAGGGATTCGGTTCGCCTTTCGACCCTCGCGCCTGAGTTCGCGCTGCTTTTCGATCTCACTCAGCTCGGTTTCGAGCTCGTATATGCGCCTTCTGATGCGCCTGCGGTCGAGCTCAAGATTCTTTTCGCCGGGGCCGCGCGTTCCGATACCGCCGCCGAGACGGGAGAGCACCTGACCCTGACCGAGAAGACGGGGAAGGCGATAGCGCATCTGAGCAAGTTCGACCTGCAGCTTACCCTCGCGGCTCGTTGCTCTATCGGCAAAGATATCGAGGATGAGCGTCGTGCGGTCGATGACCCTTGCGCCGAGTATCTCTTCAAGCGAGCGAAGCTGGATCGCGGAGAGCTCATCGTCGAATATGAAAAGATCCGCTTCGAGCTCGCTTCTCATCAGCGCAAGCTCCTCAGCCTTGCCGCTTCCAATATAGGTCGCATTGTCGATGGCGCGTTTGCGCGTTGTTATCTTGCTTAGCACGGTGGCTCCCGCGGTCTTTGCAAGCTCCGATAGCTCCTCAAGCGTGTCATAGCCCTCGGAGTTCTCCATTCCAACAAGAATCGCTCTTTCGCTTTCCGAATCCTCAACTTCCTTAGTTGCGCTTCTGAATCGGTCGTCGGAATTAAAGATTTCGGCGATAAGCGCACTCTGGGGAAGCTTAAGCGGGCGGAGAGGTCCGTAGACGAGCGCTTCATACGAATCGTTTTCCTCGATGAAATCGCCGAGATACGCCGCATACAGCTGCGTCGGCGTGCCGTTAAGAACGCCAAGCGCCGCCATGCAGTCAAGCTTGCTTGAGCGCAGAGTGCCGATATCAACGCCCGAAAGCCTGCCGTCGCCATTTGGGTGCGTGTGTATGCAGCGAACGCCGCAGAGTCTGTCATCGTTGCGAACAAGGCGCATATTCGGCATGCTCACCTTTGAGCTGTCGCCGACCGAAACATCGACGATGCTTCCGTTTCTGGCTATATATACGGATATTTCTCTTTCGATCTCGCCGGTGAGAGCGCTCAGCGTTTCAACAAGCTCAGCCGTAGCAAACTCGCTCTGATCCATCTCGATATCGTAGATGGATGAGATGCGCTCGATGATAGTGTTCTTGATCCCAGTAAGGTTTCCGTTGATCTTTTTCGGCATATATCCTCCAACCTCGCTGCATGGGTATTATACCCGATTCAGACGAATAAAATCATGTGTGATACGCTCAATTATAAACCAACCGCGCGCCGTTTTCAACCGAATTGTGTCATTTAAAGCACAAATCGGCAAAACGATTGAAATGAAAGCGGCTTGAGTTTATAATTAATCAGGAGATGATCGTGCGCTTGCTATAACGGCGCTTGATCACAACAATATTTACGGAGGAATCATGATTAAAAAGCTTCTTTCTTTTCTTCTTGCATCCTGCTTTATACTCGGCGTAATTTCGTGTTCCGGCGGCAAAACGCCCGAGGGATCGCCATTGCCCACTTCTGCACCGACTGCCGAAGCCGCGATCACCGACGCTCCGACCGCCGCGCCCGAAACGGCTGTTCCCGTTATAAAGAGCGCGGCTGATGAGGAGTTTGAGAAGCTCTCCGATGAGATCTTCGTTTCAATAGCCACTTCCGATGGCTTTACCTATCACCAGTTTATCAAGGATCCTTCGGTATACGGGATCGATGAAAGCGAAGTCGAGCGCGGCTGGGGCAGCCTTTCTCTTGAAGCTCATGAAGCCGACATCCGAGAAAACGATGAGATACTAAACAAGCTTTCAAAAATAGACAGACAGAGCCTGACGCGCATCAACGCCAATGCGTACGACACCCTTGTGGAGTCCATCGAGCTTGCAAATGAAGCGAGGGATTTCTACTACTACAGCGAGCCTCTTGAAACGCTGAACGGCAATCATACAATGCTCCCGCTGATGATGACCATGTACGAGATCAGCTCCAAGGAGGATCTCGACGGCTACATGTATCTGCTTGAGGACATGCCGAGGTACATAGGTGAGATAGCTGACTTTGAGATCGAAAAGGCTCAAAGGGGACTTTTTATGAGCGAAAACGCGCTCGATACGGTGCTCGAATCCATCGAAAAATTCATCGATTCAAAGGATGACTGCTTCCTTATCGGCTTTATTGACGACATCCTCGAAAAGGACATTGAGGGGCTGAGCGCGGAGGAAGCAGCCGCCTATTCCGCGAGGAACCGCGAATGCGTGCTCGGCGGCATTATGAACGCATATTCCGATCTCAAAGAGACGATCGCCACTCTTCGCGATAAATGCGGCGCGTTCATCGGCGCCTGTGATCGAAGCAACGATGAAAAACGCTATTTCGTTTCCTCGATAAAAAACAGCGCGGCATGCGATATGGAGCCCGACGAGATGGAGGATCTTCTTGATGAGACGGCCACAACGCTCATCACCAAGCTAATGCAGATAATCTACAGCGACAGAAACGCCATAAACGATTTCGGAAAGACCATAACCAGCGGCAAGCCTGAAGATGATATCGTATACCTTCTTGAGCTCATCAAATCCATCTATCCGATGATACCCGAGCAGAAGATCGAGTATATCTCAGTTCCCGAAGCCGTTGCCGATGATTTCAGCCCCGCCGCATACCTTGTTTCGGCTTTCGATGATCCAAGCCGAAATATAGTTATAACCAATCCGACTGCAGACACGAGGACGCTCCTTCTGACGATGGCGCACGAGTGCTTCCCCGGGCATCTTTATCAAACCCAATATGTTCGCAACGGAAGCTTTCCGCTCGCTCAGCAGATTGTCTCACCGAGCGGCTACTCCGAGGGATGGGCTGTGTTTTCTGAGCTGATGATTGCCTCAAGAGCCGAGCGCTACGGTGTGAATGCATGCCTTCTTGAGCAGTACAACAGCATAGCATGCAACATCGTGTTCCCCGCTTACATAAGCCTAAAGGTAAACTACAACGGCTGGGATAAGAACGATATCGACAGATATCTCACTCCTTACGGCCTCAATGATCCCGACTATATCGACACTATCTATGAATACGCCGTAAATATGCCGGATTATTTTTTCAACTACGCGATGGGCTTTGCCTGCACTTACAGCATCTATCATAAGGTGAACCCCAAGACCGACGCCGAGCTCAAATCCTTCTTCAGCGATTATCTCAGCCTCGGCCCCTGCTGCTTCGACGTTCTTTTCAAGCACTTCGGAGTTCAAAAATGATCGGCTGAGATCGCTTCGATCCGAGATTTCTAATGCGCCTTGTTGATTGACGGGGCGCATTTATGATATAATCTCAATCAAACGGAGGCTCTGATTATTTATGAATAAAAAGCAAAACGATAATCGAACAAGATCAAAGCAAAAAGGCAATTCCGCTTATGAGGAAGCGCTTCATTTTCTAACGCCGAAGGCTCGCACCGTTCGTGAGGTCGAGAATCGGCTCGACGAATGCGATCATTCCGAGATGGAGATATTCGAGGCTGTGGAGCGCCTCAAGAACGCCGGACTGCTTGATGATGAAAAGTACGCCGCTGATTTTATCGAATCGCGGCTGAACACAAAGCCCGTCAGCAAAATGAAGCTTCGCGAGCAGCTTGCGGGTCATTTTATCGATTCGGATACGATCTACCGTGCGCTTTCAGCCGTTACGGATGAAAATGAGCTTGCCAACGCAAGAGCAGTCGCGGAAAA
Organism: Clostridia bacterium; assembly: GCA_017553815.1. The sequence continues at coordinate 32,197 of JAFZJT010000119.1, read as the reverse complement.
ATATTACCGTCAGTTTGCAGGTCTTGAGCCGTCCGAGCGAATTCGCAGAGTCGGTCTTCGCCTGACGAGCAGGGGCTATTCGTATGACGATGTAAAGACCGTGCTTTCGGAGCTGAATGAGGATGAGTGAGAGTATCTTTTTTGAGCATATTCCCGTTATCGACTCCACAAACGCGGAGCTTTCAAGGCGGATAGCTGCGGGCAGGCTGATGAGCCCTATCTGCCTCAGCTCCGATATTCAGACCGCGGGCAGGGGAAGGCGGGGAAGGAGCTGGCTGAATACCGATGGCGCATTGATGCTAAGTCTGTGTTTGGAGGCAGGAGAGGTACCCACTAAGAGCTTGCCGCTTATCAGTCTTGCCGCCGCACTGGGCGTTCATGACGCTGTTTCTCGTCATTTGCCGTGCTGCGCCGTAAAATGGCCGAATGATATCGTTTGCGCCGAAGGCTGCGAGATCGAAAAGCTCTGCGGCATTCTCTGCGAGTTGGTATGCGCACCGAACGGACAGCGTTTTGCCGTGATCGGTATGGGCTTGAACGTGAACTGCAAAGAAATACCCGATGGCCTTAGAATGCCTGCGTCCTCCATGCATATAAAGCTTGGCATCGATACCGATATCGAACTGCTGAAAAAGGTGATCGCAGATTCCGTTTTAGCACGGTACGATGGATTGAAAAACGATCCTGCGCACATTTTGACCGAATATTCAAAACGCTGCATAACGCTCAACAGGTTCGTTGAAGCGACCGATCTTGAAGGAACGACAGTTGCCAAAGGTTTTGCTAAGCGCATCCTGTCTGACGGCAGGCTGCTCATAGAAGCTGATGAAGGCGGGGCTGCTGTGGATGCAGCGGATGTTTCCATATCGGCGTGTCTCGGCAGTTAATAGGATGGACTTATGCTTATTTGCATTCAGGGGTAAAGCTTAATGATCAACGTTTCAACGGCAGAACTCATGCGGAGTATCGATCGACACATGATCGAGGATATCGGCATCCCATCGGCGGTGCTTATGGAGAATGCCGCGAGAGCCGTTTCGGACACCGTTCTCAAATGTGGAAAAAGCGGGCTCTGCGCGATATTGATCGGTCCGGGCAACAACGGCGGCGATGGGCTTTGTGTGCTGCGTCAGCTTGCTCAAGCGGGAAGAAGCGCCATTGGTATACTGCTTTGCGATCCCGCAAAACTCAAGGGCGATGCGCTTTTGAACTATTCGATTGCAAAGCGCCTTGGTCTTTTATTCACCGATTCGCTTGATCCTATAGAAAGCGCTGAAATCATAGTGGACGCGCTCTTCGGCACGGGGCTCGATCGCGAGATCACGGGCAAACAGCAGGAAGCGATTCATAGGGCAAACGGAACAAGCGCATACCGCATCGCCGTGGACATTCCGTCGGGCATAAACGGCACGAGCGGAAGGGCAATGGGCGAAGTTTTTCGAGCTGATGAGACAGTGACCTTCGTTGCCATGAAGCGCGGTCATCTTCTGACGCGCGAGCTTGAATGCATCGGAAGGCTGAGTGTTGCGAACATCGGCATGACCGACGAAGCGCATAAGAGCCTGCTTGAAAACGAGCAGCTCATAGACCGGGAATTCGTTGATTCGCTTTTGCCCGAGCGTAAAAAGTACTCAAATAAGGGCACATATGGCAAAGCGCTCATGATTTGCGGCAACAACGGTATGCCGGGTGCAGCGGTTATGGCGGCCAACGCCTGCATCCGAGCCGGTGCGGGGCTGACAAGGGCTATGATCCACAAAAGCATTATCCCCGCTTTTTCCGTTTTGCCGGAGGCAATGCTTGTTTCGGACGATGAGATCGATCTTGATTCTCAGCTCGATTGGGCAAGCGCCGTATGCATCGGCTGCGGAATCGGAAACGACGTAAATAAGCGGAATAAGCTTGAAAAAGTGCTTGAAAGCCGCAAAAGAGCGGTGCTCGACGCGGACGCGCTGAATCTGATGGCTTCGGATAGGGTGCTGCTTTCGCATCTTAATGCGGATCACGTCATCACTCCGCATCCCGGAGAAATGGCAAGGCTGATGAAGCTTGATATCCAAGAAGTGCTCGACGATCCAGTCGGAGCGGCGCTCGGCTTTTCAAAAACTTACGGCTGCACCATGCTTCTCAAAAACGCTGTCAGCGTTATCGCTTCCCCTGATGGCAGACTGCGCTATAATTCATCCGGCAATACCGGGCTTTCAAAGGGCGGCAGCGGCGATTGTCTTGCGGGGATTATTACCGCGTTTCTCGCGCAGGGGCTTTCGCCGTTCGACGCCGCTTCCGCAGGTGCATACCTGTTGGGCGCAGCGGCGGATGAAGCGCTTGCTCTTCTTAAAACGAGGGTGCTGACGACATCCGATACCGCATCGGCGATAGAATCGCTGCTGAATAGCAGAAAGTAAACTCAAATTCAATTTCCAAAGGAGGGAACAATATGCTGATACTTAAAAACTGCTCTGTAAACCCCGTAACAAGCGAAACCTTTATCGGCGATATCGCCGTTGAAGGCGGCAAGATCGCCGAGCTCGGTATAGGTCTTGAAGCAAAATACACGGGCGCTCGCATTATCGACTTATCGGGCTGCACAGCGATCCCCGGAATGATCGACGCGCACTGTCACGTCGGCCTTTGGGAGGACGGCGTCGGCTCCGTCGGGATCGACGGAAACGACTATTATGCACCCGTTACGCCCGAGCTGCGCTCGATAGACGGAATAAACCCGCATGATCGCTGCTTCGTTGAAGCGCGCGAATGCGGCGTAACGACCGTTGTCACCGGCCCCGGCAGCGCAAATGTTATCGGCGGACAATTCGTTGCTCTTAAAACAAACGACGGCGAGATCGAGGACAAGCTCCTAAAGTTCCCGCTCGCCATGAAAGCAGCGTTAGGCGAGAATCCCAAGCGCGTTTTCTCAGGGCAAAAAACCTTCTATACCCGAATGGCCGTGGCCTCTCATTTGAGAAAAGCGCTCACAGACGCGCTTGACTACGATAAAAAGATAAAGGACGCAGGCGACGACGAATCGAAGCTGCCCAAGCGCGATCATTCGCTCGAGGCGCTTCTGCCCGTCGTTCGCCGCGAGCTTCCTCTCAAGATCCACGCGCACAGGATCGATGATATCCGAACCGCGATCCGCATTGCGCGGGAATTCAATATTCGCTTCACGCTCGACCATTTTACCGAGGGATACTTGTATGCCGCTTCTCTAAAAAAGGATATTGACGAGCTCGGTGCGGGCGTTATCGTAGGGCCGTATATGAGCGACCGCAGCAAGATCGAGCTCAAGAACGGCAGCATGAAGGCGCCATATGAGCTCTATAAAAACGGCGTTAAATTCGCAATAATGACAGATCATCCCGTCATACCCATCCAATACCTGCCCGTTTGCGTATCGGTGGCAATACGAGAGGGGCTTCCCGAGGATGAAGCGCTCAAAGCGCTGACGATAAACCCCGCCGAGATACTCGGGCTTGACGAGCGAATCGGTTCGCTTGAGGTCGGTAAGGACGCCGACATTGCGGTGTTCCGCGGCGATCCGTTCGATCCTCGCGTGCGTTGTGTGCTCACACTCATAAACGGCGAGATCGTGTACAGCGAGATCGCTCAGTGATTTGATTTCAGATCGTTATGGATATAATAATGAAGCAATCTGAGATCGCCGCAAAAAAAGCTTCGCTCCGAAGTGCGCTTAGAGCCACGAGAAGATCCCTTGAGCCGAGCCGGGTCGAAGCTGCTTCACGGGCGGTATGCAATAAGCTTATCGGCTTGGACGAATTCAAACGCGCAGAGCTCATGCTCGCCTATATGCCGTCAAAGAACGAACTCGATGTTTCCTATGCGGTAAAGGAAGCGCTTGAGCTCGGAAAGCGCATCGCTTTTCCTCTTTGCATAGAGGGCGGCGGACTGAAACTGCTCGTACCGAATGACGAAACCGCTTTTACCGTCGGAAGCTATGGCATTTTGGAACCCGATCCTTCGAGGTCTGCCGAGGTTTTCGCCGAGGAACTCGATCTTATTATAGTTCCTGCCGTTGCTTTTTCTTCCGCCTGTCAGAGGCTCGGACAGGGAGGAGGCTACTATGATAGGCTTCTTAAAAGAGCGCGCTGCTTCACCATCGGCGTCGGCTATGATTTCCAACTTATCGACGACCTTCCGGTCGAAAAGCACGATATTGCGCTCGATGCGGTGCTTCTTCCGTCTTTTGAGTTCGCTCACAGCCGCTTAAAATGAAAAAAATGGGGATAAAAACATAATATATGCCCGTTTGGTATTGAAAGATTCATCAATGGGTGGTAATATTATATAAAACTGTTCGGAGGTCTCAAAGCTTGCGGATAATTGCAGGAAGCGCGCGCGGAAGAACCATAGAAGCGCCCAAGGGTCGCGACACAAGGCCGACGCTCGATCGTGTGCGCGAAGCTATGTTCGGAATGATACAGTTCGATGTTGAAGAAGCATCGGTTCTCGATCTTTTCGCGGGAAGCGGTGCACTCGGTCTTGAAGCGCTCTCGCGCGGAGCCGATCATGCTGTGTTCTGTGATATCGGCCGCGCGGCCTGTGCGGTCGTCGAAAGGAATCTCAGCTCGCTGGGCTTTTCGGAGAATGCGGATGTGTACTGTTCCGACTGCTTTTCGCTCATCCAAAGGCTGTCCTCTCTTGGCAAAAGGTTTTCGCTGATCCTGATCGACCCTCCGTACAGATCAGGGCTTTACGAAAAAGTCCTTGATTCTCTCGCCGCATTCGGCATAGCCGCGGACGGGTGCATCGTGATATTGGAGCATCCGAAGAAAATGGTGCTTGAAGGATATGATCCTCGGTTCACTCACGGTAAACCGCACAGCTATGGCGACACGGCGGTCACAAAGCTCGTTTATCACGAGTCTGCTGTGAACGACGGAGACGAAACTACGAACAGCTCATTTGGAGGCTGATATGCGCATTGGCGTTTTTGCGGGAACGTTCGATCCGTTCACATTGGGGCATCTCGATATTATTAAAAGAGCCGCTCCGCATTTTGACAAGCTTATAGTCACCGTTTGCGTAAATCCCGGTAAGGGCGATGCAATGTTTTCACTTGAGGAAAGGACGGAACTTATAACCGATGCCATCGGAGAGCTTGAAAACGTTGAAGTTACTCATTTCGGCGGTGTGCTTATCGATTATTGCAGGTCGATTGGCGCTTCCTGCCTTGTAAGAAGCATCCGAAGCGGAAACGATGTGGACTACGAGCGAATGCTTGAAAGCGTCAATCTGAGGCTCGATCCGAGCATCGAAACCTTCTTCCTGCTTTCAAAGCCGGAGCTTGCCCATATCAGCTCATCGCTCGTTCGTCAGCTCATCGGCCTTCGAATCGCGATAGACGATCTCGTTCCGAATGCGGAGAATCAAATATTTAAGGATAAAATCTCTAAATCTTCAGAAGGGGTTAAATAATATGGAACAGGCAGAACTCATCATTGTAGACGCTCTTGAACAGCTCATGGATTTTGTGGACAACAGCCGCATTCCCATGCTTCGTTCTGGAGACCGTATGCGCATCGTCGATTCCGATGCGGTGGCCGATATGATAGCCGACATCAAAACGCAGCTTCCCGAGGATATCCGCAGGGCGAATTCCATCCTCCTACAGGCCGAGGGCAAGATACGCGAAGCAACGGAATACGCCGAGAGGATAACTGCGGAAGCAAACAATAATATAGAGGTGCTCAAGAATAAGTCCGAAGCCGAGGCGAATGCGCTCAAATCCGAGGCCAACGCCTATTATAAAGACAAGGTGGCTTCGGGCGACGATTACCTTGCCAATAAGAAAAAGGAGGCCGACGCATACTACCGCGAATGCGTCGAAAACGCGAAGCAGGAGGCCGCCAGGATAATCGAAGAGGCCAATGCTCAGCATGAGTTGCTTGTTAGCGAGGATGCGATCGTTATCGACGCGCAGCAACGCGCTGAGGAGCTTCGCAATAAGACCATTCTTCGCTCCAATCAGGTCTATAACAACGCCAAGCGCAGCGCGGACGACGTTTTCTCAGCACTTCTTCACTGCCTTGAGGACTACTATTCCGCCATCGAGCAGGATCGCAAGGCGCTCGATATCAAGCCGCAGGAGACTGAGATAAGGCCTCAGCAGAACGCACAGAGTCAGCAGCCCACCGCAAGAAGGGATATCCAGCAGGTTGAGGATCTTGAGGAGGAAGATTTAGAGCAGGACGACGAGGACGATGCACCTTCGTTCTTTGATTTCTTCAAACGCAGGAAAAAGAAGGATAACTACGATTATGACGATGAGATCTGATACTAAGCTCTGATTAAAAGCGGACTAAATTGCCGAGGAGTTTTTCGTCCTGTAGAAGTCGAACGGAGCGAGGCGATATGGAGTATCGTTGAGCGAAGAGAGACCAGGGCGGAAAACAATCGGAAAGAAGTCTGGTTTTAGTCGGAGTTTAGTATGAGCTTTGTTTTAGCTCGATCAATAAAACTTGAATCGTGAAATGAAAACAGCCCCGCACGGCAAATCCGTTCGGGGCTTTGCAGTCTATTCGATCTTATTCGGCGATGCTCTGATTATATGTCGCTTTCGCAGCCTCAAGCGCGCTGTCGATATCATCAAAGATATTTTCGCTTCCGAGCTTATCGATGAATCCGGCCTTCGTGAGAACCTTCATCGGGAAGCTGTTGACATGTGAAAGCATGAGCCTGATACCGTACTTTTTGCAGCTGTCGAGCATGAACTCAAGATTCTTCATTGTGGTCGCGTCGACCGACTGCACGTTGCCCATGCGAAGGATTAGCGATCTGGTGTTCTCCTCGAGCGAGAAGGCGAGAAGCTTATCTGCGCCCGCAAAGAACATCGGGCCGCTGAATTCGTAAACGAGCGTATCCTTCGGGATCGACTTTGCTCTTTCGCCATTGCTATCATTCTCATCCCATCTGCGGATACCCGTTTCATCGGACATTCGCTTCATAAAGAGTATTGCGGAGAGCACAAGACCAACCGATATGGCAACGACCAGATCGAGTGCGACGGTCAAAACGAAGGTCAGCACGAGCACGAGGATATCCGCAAGCGGCGCGGTCTTGACGATATGAACGAAATGTCTCCATTCGCTCATGTTATAAGCAACCATGAACAGGATCGCCGCGATTATCGGCATCGGGATCAGCTTTGCAAGCGGCATCAGAACGAGAAGGAAGAGCGGGAGAACGATCGCGTGCACCATTCGCTTACTGGAGTGCGGCCGCCGTTTTTGACGTTTGACGCAGTTCTTGCAATAGCGCCTGTGGCGGGGATTCCGCCGAATACCGCAGAGCCGACATTGCAAATGCCGAGCGCGATAAGCTCGGAGTTTGAATTATGCTTATCGTCGATCATACCGTCCGAAACAACGCATGAAAGCAGGGACTCGATCGCGGCGAGTAGGTCTGAATGTTTTCAATCGCCGCAATGATCAAAATCATCCAATCTGCGGCCGTTTCTGATGCGCACAGAATGATAGCACATTTTCGCGTTTATTACAAGCACTGACAGCTGAAAAAGAGTGCAGATATGCCGGGCGAACAGGGTAGATTGAACCGTTGCTTTTACTTTGGAGATTTACCACACAACGATATATTTGTGTTTTGCGGCTAATATGGCTCTCGGCATATTGACAAGAGCGCATCATGTTAGTATAATAACATGATTTTATGCGAAAGGACAGCTGTGATGACGGAACTTAGAAAAGACACTGAGTTTTTGGTCGGCAGGAATGCTAAAAGCATTCTTGAAACTGCTCTTCCCGATATTTCATCCGATTGCTTCGATAATTGCATAATCCTTCCCGGTTTTGTTGATGTTCATGTGCATCTTCGAGAACCGGGCTTTTCTTATAAGGAAACCGTTAGAACAGGCACGATGGCCGCGGCTCGCGGAGGCTATACCGCTGTATGCCCGATGCCGAATCTGAATCCCGTTCCCGACAGCCTTGCAAATCTTAAAAAGCAGCTCGATATCATCGAGCGCGACGCCTGCGTTCGCGTGCGCCCTTACGGATCGATCACAGTCAATGAGGCAGGAAGCGAGCTTTCCGAGATGGAGGCAATGGCGCCTTATGTCATCGGCTTTTCGGATGACGGCAGAGGAGTGCAGACCGATGAAATGATGCTCCACGCCATGACGGAGACAAAACGCCTCAATAAAATCATAGCTGCTCATTGCGAGGATAATTCGCTTCTTCGCGGGGGCTATATCCATGACGGAGAGTATGCAAGATCGCATTCTCATCGCGGCATCTGCTCAGAGAGCGAATGGAGGCAGGTCGAAAGGGATATCGAGCTCGTTCGCAAAACCCGCTGTAAATACCACGTCTGCCATATATCGACCGAAGAATCGGTCGAGCTTATCAGAAAAGCAAAGGCGGAGGGCTTGGATGTTACCTGCGAGACTGCGCCGCATTATCTCATTTTCACGGATTCTGACCTTCTTGAGGACGGAAGGTTCAAGATGAACCCGCCCCTTCGTTCTAAGAAGGATCAGGATGCGCTTATCGAGGGCATATTGGACGGAACAGTCGATATGATCGCGACCGACCACGCCCCGCACTCAAAAGAGGAAAAGTCCAAGGGGCTTGCGAAGAGCGCGTTTGGAATCGTCGGTCTTGAAACGGCTTTCCCCGTGCTCTATACCCATCTTGTGCGCGGCGGCGTTATCACGCTTGAAAAGCTCGTTGAGCTTATGAGCACCAATCCCGCAAAGCGCTTTGATATCGATATTGAGGATGATCTCACGGTATTTGACCTTGAAAGCATCTACTGCATCAATGACAGCGACTTCCTTTCAATGGGCAAGTCCTCGCCTTTCGTTGGGATGCAGGTGTTCGGAAGATGCCTGCTGACGGTTTCAAAGGGTCGTATAGCGTATTCTTCAAACAGTATTTAACTCATGAGGTTGTATCATGTTTAAGCAAAATATATATGAGATAGAAAGAAACTACCGAATCGCAAAGGGGATCTATGCGATGGTTCTTACAGGCGCGGATCATGGCTTCACAAGACCCGGTCAGTTTGCAAATGTCAAGATACCCGCGTTGTATCTTAGAAGACCCATCTCGGTATGCGATTACAAGGATGGGCAGTTTACCATTATGTATAAAACCGTCGGCGTCGGCACGCAGCAAATGAGCCGTATGAAGGCTGGGGATAAGTTGGATGTGATAACGGGTCTCGGCAACGGCTACGACACATCAAAGAGTGGGGATAAGCCCCTTCTCATAGCGGGAGGCAGCGGCGTTCCCCCTATGTATAAGCTCGCAAAGACGCTCATCGAAGATGGAAAGCGCGTCAGCTGTGCGCTCGGCTTCAACACGCTCGACGACGTTTATGCTTGGGACGAGCTCCGCAAGCTCGGCGCCGATGTTTTCGTTTCCACTGTTGACGGGAGCTACGGCATAAAGGGCTTTGTTACAGACGCGATAGCCGCTGCGCCGCAGGACTACAGCTTCTTCTACACATGCGGTCCTCTGCCGATGTATCGCGCCATAAAGAACATACTTCAAACCGAGGGTCAGTACAGCTTTGAGGAGCGCATGGGCTGCGGCTTCGGCGCATGCATGGGCTGCTCGATGATGACGAAGTCCGGCGCGAAGCGAGTTTGCAAGGACGGCCCGATATTCGATTCTTTCGAGATATTGTGGGAGGAGCAGAAATGATCGAAAATCAAAAAAGGCTTGCTACCGAGCTTTGCGGGCTTGAACTCGATAATCCGATCATCCCGGCAAGCGGTACGTTCGGCTACGGCTATGAATTTGCCGAGCTTTACGACATTAATATTCTCGGCTCGTTCTCATTCAAGGGAACGACGCTTGAGCAGCGCTTTGGAAACCCAACGCCGCGCATTGCGGAATGCCCAATGGGTATGCTGAATTCCATCGGGCTTCAGAACCCCGGCGTTCATGCGGTCATCGAACATGAACTTCCAAAGCTGAAAAAGGTGTTCGATAAGAAGGTCATCGCCAACGTCGGCGGCTTCTCTGTCGAGGAGTACGCAAAAACTGCGGCTCTTCTCGATGAATGCGAGCAGGTCGGCATCATCGAAGTCAATATAAGCTGCCCGAACGTACACAACGGCGGAATGAGCTTCGGCACCGACCGGAAGGCGGCGGCGGAAGTGACTGCGGCGGTAAAAAAGGTCACCAAAAAGCCGATCTTTATGAAGCTGAGTCCGAATGTTTCAGATATTGTTTCCATTGCCAAAGCCTGCGAGGATGCGGGAGCGGACGGCATAAGCTTAATAAACACTTTTCTCGGAATGCGCATTGATCTTCGCAGCAAAAAGCCTGTTCTTGCTAATAAAATGGGCGGCTTCTCCGGCAGCGCGGTATTTCCGGTCGCGGTTCGGATGGTCTATCAGGTTTATGAAGCGGTCAAGCTGCCGATAATCGGCATGGGCGGCGTTTCGAGCGCGGAGGACGTTATCGAGATGATGCTTGCAGGCGCGAGCGCAGTTCAGATCGGGGCGGCGAATCTTGTTGAACCCTTTATCTGCCCGAAGATAATCGAAGAGCTTCCCGCAGCAATGGATAAATACGCTATTATAAACTTAAAAGATATTATAGGAGGCGCTAACAATGGGTAAGGATGTAATCATCGCATGTGATTTTGCGAGCAAAGATGACGTATTCGCGTTCCTCGACAGGTTTGAGGGCATTTCAACAAAGCCTTTTATTAAGATCGGCATGGAACTCTATTATGCCGAGGGTCCGTCGATCGTTCGCGAGATAAAAGCCCGCGGACATAAGATCTTCCTCGATCTTAAGCTTCACGATATCCCGAATCAGGTAATGAAAGCTATGAAGGTGCTTTCAAATCTCGATATCGATATGTGCAACGTACACGCCGCAGGCACGAGAGCAATGATGGAGGCCGCGATAAAGGGTCTTACCCGCGATGACGGAAGCAGGCCTCTGCTTATCGCGGTAACTCAGCTCACCTCCACGAGTCCCGAATGCCTCAAGAACGAACTTCTTATCGATACCGATATGGAAAAAACCGTTATGCACTATGCGCTCAACGCCAAGGCGGCCGGACTCGACGGCGTGGTCTGCTCGCCACTCGAAGCCGAGCGTGTGCATGAATGCTGCGGTGAGAACTTCGTGACCGTCACCCCCGGCGTGCGCTTTGCGGACGGCGATAAGGGCGATCAGGTGCGTGTTATGACGCCTGAGCAGGCGAAGCAGATCGGCTCCGACTATATCGTTGTCGGCCGCCCGATCACCGCAGCCGAAGACCCTATTGCGGCCTACGAGCGCTGCGTTCGCGAATTCGTTGATTGAACACAAATAAAGAGAGGGTAAACCAATGGAAAACAACCGTACACTCGAGATCAAGGAGCTTATCGCCAAGGAGCTGCTTTCGATCGGCGCGGTGTTCCTGCGCCCCGACGAGCCCTTCACCTGGGCAAGCGGAATCAAAAGCCCCATCTACTGCGACAACAGGCTGACCCTTACCGCGCCCGAAGTTCGTAATGACGTTGAAAACGCCATCGCGGAAACTGTCAAGCGCGAGTTCCACGAGGCTGAGGTTCTGATGGGAACGAGTACCGCAGGCATCGCGCATGCCGCCATCGCCGCACATATCCTCGGTATGCCGATGGGCTACGTTCGCTCCGGCAACAAGGATCACGGCAGGCAGAACCGCATCGAAGGCAAGCTCGAGGCGAGGCAGAAGGTCGTGGTTATCGAGGATCTTATCTCAACCGCAGGCAGCGCAATAGAGGTCGTTTACGCGCTTCGCGAAGCTGGTGCCGAGGTGCTCGGCATCGTCAGCATCTTCACATACGGAATGCAGAAGGGTCTTGACCGCATGAATGAAGCAAACGTCAAGAATATCAGCCTTTCCGATTTCGACACGATTGTTCGCATTGCCGCCGAAACGGGCTATATCGCCGAAAACGATAAAAAAAGACTGATCGCGTTCCGCAATAACCCCTCGGATGAGAGCTGGATCTCGATCAAATAAGCTTCGATCCGTAATAAACGCAATAAAACCTTTTGGAGGATACATAATGAAAAACCTTATAGACATCCTTGATCTCTCCGTTCAGGAGATCGACGAGATGATCGAGGTCGCCAACGACATCATCGACCATCCCGAAAAATACCGCGAAGCCTGCAAATATAAGACCCTTGCAACCCTCTTCTTCGAGCCTTCAACGAGAACGAGGCTCTCCTTCGAGGCAGCCATGCTCGAACTCGGCGGCAGGGTGCTTGGCTTCTCCGAGGCTTCCTCAAGCTCAGCCGCAAAGGGCGAGAGCGTTGCGGACACCATCGCCGTTTGCTGCGGCTACTCCGACATCATCGCGATGCGCCATCCCAAGGAGGGTGCGCCACTCGTGGCTTCCGCAAAGGCGACCGTGCCGATAATCAACGCGGGCGACGGCGGACACAATCATCCGACGCAGACCCTCACCGATCTTCTGACCATCAAGCGCGAAAAGGGTCATCTCGACAATTTGACCGTCGGTCTCTGCGGCGACCTCAAGTTCGGACGTACCGTACACTCGCTCATCGCCGCTATGAGCAGGTACATCGGCATCAAGTTCGTGCTCATCTCGCCCGAAGAACTCAAGGTTCCCAGCTACGTCAAAAACGCCTATATTAAGGGCAAGAACATCCCCTACGAGCAAACTATCGCGCTTGAAAACGTTATCGATCAGCTCGACGTGCTCTACATGACCCGCGTTCAGCGCGAAAGGTTCTTCAACGAGGAGGACTATCTCCGTCTGAAGGACTGCTATGTGCTCACACCCGAAAAGATGACAATGGCGAAGAAGGATCTCATCGTGCTCCATCCGCTTCCCAGGGTCAACGAGATCTCCGTAGCCGTGGACGACGACCCGAGAGCCTGCTATTTCCGCCAGGCGCGCTACGGCAAATTCATCCGCATGGCGCTCATCATGAAACTGCTTGAGGAGGCAAATAAATGAATATAGATTCCATCATCAACGGTATCGTTATCGACCATATCGCCGCGGGCAAGGCGATGCAGATCTACAATCAGCTCAACCTCGACGCGCTGAACTGCCAGATCGCCATCATAAAGAACGCGGCAAGCAACAAGAACGGCACTAAGGACATCATCAAGATCGCCGACGAGATCGACATCGACCTCGGTGCGCTTGCCGTCATCTGCCCAACCGCCACCGTGAACATCATCCGAGACGGCAAGGTCATCGAAAAGCGCGATCTCAAGCTCCCCGAGCGTATCGAAAACGTCATGCGCTGCAAGAACCCGCGCTGCATCACCACCACCGAGCAGGAGATCAGGCATATCTTCGTGCTCACCGATGCAAATACCGCGGAGTATCGCTGCATCTACTGCGACACTAAGGCGAGCAACTGATAAGCCTTGTTTGGACCCCTGCGCGAGCGGGGGTCTTATTCGTGCTTTTCCGTTTGCCTTTTTCTCTAAGTTATGCTATTATAGATAAGCAGAGTGTTCGGCGTGAGCCTTCATTCAGCATAACGTTATTTTCGGTGAAAACATGGAGATTTCCGGTGTTATAGCAAATATTCGCTATCGCAGCGACGAGAGCGGCTGGACCGTGCTTTCCATTCGCAACGGCGGGGGAGAGCTTATTACTGCCGTTGGCGTTGTGCCTCATGTAAACGAGGGCGACTGCGTCGAGCTTTCAGGAGCCTGGAGCGAGCATCCCTTCTACGGTGAACAGCTCAAGATATCCTCATGCACCGTGAAAGCGCCGACCTCCAATGAGGCGGTGTTCGCCTATCTCTCAAGCGGCTTTATTAAGGGCGTCGGCAAGGCGACGGCAAAGCAGCTTTTGAACGCATTCGGCGCGGAGACGCTTGATATCATCAAGTCCTCGCCCGAGAAGCTGACGAAACTCAGCGGCTTCGGACCGAAAAAAGCGAAGCTCATTCATGATTCATACGTCGAAAAGCTCGAAATGCAGGATGTCGTGATCGGAATGCAGCAGCTCGGTTTTTCGCTCGCCATGACCATGAAGATCTACAAGCTCTACGGAGCAGGCTGCGTTCAGAAGATCAAGAACAATCCGTACATACTCATAGACGACGTTGACAGCATCGGCTTCAAGACTGCGGACAAGATCGCGATCGAGGCGGGCTATGAGCTCGAATCCACTTTCCGCATCCGTTCGGGCGTTAAATACGCGCTCTCGGTCGCGGCATCTGAGGGAAATACCTGCCTTCCGCGCGATATGCTTCTGATGTATGCTTCAAACAACGTTCTGAACGTTCATCTTGAGCTCGTTGAGGCGGTTCTTGATTCGATGATACTCGAGGGAGAGCTTGTTGAAAAGCGTATCGATGAAACGGTTCTCATTTTTCTTCCCGCAATGCATCATCTTGAGGCGGACTCATCGGTCATGCTGTTCGATCTCACGGAAAGCGCCAAGGTGCTTCCACTCATCGATATCGCCCACGAAATAGAGCGTATGGAGAAAAAGCATCGCGTCACGCTTGCGGACAAGCAGCGCGAAGCGGTCGAACGAAGCCTTTCGGACGGCGTTTTGATAGTAACAGGCGGACCCGGAACGGGTAAAACCACGATCCTTCGCTTCATCATCGAGCTGATGGAGCGGCAAAAGCTTGAATTTGAGCTTGCTGCGCCAACAGGCAGAGCCGCCAAGCGCATAAGCGATACGAGCGGCAGGGAGGCACGAACGATCCACCGTCTGCTTGAATACAGCGCGAGCGCCGAGAGCTTCAGCAGAAACCGCGACAATCCTCTTGAGGCCGACGCGGTGATAATAGACGAGATGTCCATGGTAGATATAGCTCTCTTCCATTCGCTTTTGAAAGCGCTTGCGAAGGGAACGCGCCTCATCATGGTAGGCGACGTCGATCAGCTTCCGTCGGTCGGCCCCGGAAACGTTTTGCGGGATATAGTCGAGTCCGGCACGGTGCCCGTCATCAGGCTGAACGAGATCTTCCGTCAAGCCGGAAGATCGAGCATCGTAATAAACGCCCATCTTGTAAACGACGGCAAGATGCCGGAGCTTGGGATGCACGAGGATTTCATGTTCTATCCCTGCTCAAGCGCGGCTGTTGCGCTTGAATCGGTCAAGAATATCTGCGCCGATTACGCCTATCTCGGTAAATCAGATGAAATACAGGTGCTCTCACCGATGAAATCCAACCTTTTAGGCGTACACAATCTCAATACTGCGCTTCAGCAGGAACTCAATCCCACATGCGTAAATAAGAGTGAGTACAAATACGGCGATACCGTCTTCCGCGTGGGCGATCGCGTAATGCAGATCAAAAACAACTATGACCTTGAGTGGGTAAAGAAGGTTCGCGGCAAGGCGCAAACCGAGGGCGCGGGCGTATTCAACGGCGATATTGGCACGATCATGCGGATCAATAAAGATATGAGCAACATGACTGTTTTGTTTGACGATGAGCGCACTGCGGAGTATAATTTTACTCAGCTTGAGGAGCTCGAGCTTGCGTACTGCATCTCTGTACACAAGAGCCAGGGAAGCGAGTTTTCAACGATCGTTCTGCCGCTTGTGAGCGGGCCGATGATGCTCTTCAATAGGAATATCCTCTATACCGCGATAACGAGAGCGAGGAACGCCGTGTTCATCTTTGGCACCGAGGAAAGCATTCGCTATATGGTGAATAACGCGAGCGTGCGGAAACGCTACAGCGCGCTCCGCGATTTCCTTATCGAGCGGAAAGCGGGGCTGAGCTGATGCTAATGGAGAAACTGTTCAAATCGGCCGCGGACATCCTCTTTCCGCAACATCTCAAATGCCATTGCTGCAATAGGGAAGCGGTCGTCAATGAATACGGCGTATGCTCTGCGTGCGAAGCTAAGCTCAAATATGTTCCGATACTTCCCGCGATCCGGGGAGTTGACGAGCTCAAATGCGGCATGCTCTATACCGAACCTGCGCGGATGGCACTTGTGAGCTTCAAGTTCAATGGCGCCGTTTACAAAAAGGAGTTCCTTGCACACTTCATTGAAGTTCCCGATGAATGGAACGCCGATTGCATCGTGCCCGTGCCGCTCTCCGCTAACCGCATGAAGGAGCGCGGCTATAATCAGAGCATGCTGCTTGCCGAGGAGGTCTCAAAGAAAAGCGGGATCCCGATACGCGCCGAGCTTTTGACGCGAGTCAGGGAAACCGAGAAGCAATCACTTATGACGCACGAACAGCGCCTTAAAAACCTCAAGCGAGCATTCTCTGCCTCAAAGGAATGCGAGGGTCTCAGAATAATTCTTATTGATGATATCAAGACCACGGGCGCAACGCTCCGCGAATGCGCCCAAGAACTCAAAAAGCGCGGTGCCGCGGTAGTGTATGCATTGACGGCCTGCTGTGCAACGGAAGGAAAGACGGACGGTGGATGAAAGATCGATAGTTTTCAGAGAGATGATCCTGCCCGATATCGAGCAGGTGTATGTGATAGAATGCGCGAGCTTTACACAGCCTTGGAGCGTCGAGTCGCTCATAGGCGAAGTTGTGGAAAACGATGTTGCTTGTTACTATGTTGCCGAATGCGACGGGCGCATAGTCGGCTATGCGGGCGAATGGGTCATGTATGATGAATCGCACATGACCAATATCGCGGTAATTCCCGAGTTTCGGCGAACGCGCGTTGCAACAAGGCTCATTCTCTCGCTGATGCGCGCGGCAGCTAAGCGCGGCGCAAAACGGATGACTCTTGAGGTGCGCGAATTCAATTTCGGCGCTCAAGCTCTATATGCTTCGCTCGACTTTGTAAAGGTCGGTATAAGGAAAAAATACTACAGTGACACAGGCGAAAACGCTTTCATTCTTTGGAATGACGATATAAACGCTACCCTTGCCAAAAGCAGCGATTTCGGTTTTGGCAATGATCAAGCATAAATACAAATTACCGAATCAAACGGAGGACAACAAAATGAAACAGGCAGTATTTTCGGAAAACGCACCCAAGGCCATCGGTCCCTACAGCCATTGCGTCAAGGTCGGCAAGATGGTGTTCACTTCCGGCCAGATCGGGCTCAACCCTGAGACCGGCGAGCTCGCAAACGGCGTTGAAGCGCAGACCATCCAAGCAATAAACAATCTCAAGGCCGTGCTCGAAGCGGCTGGCTCTTCGCTCGACGGCATCGTTAAAACGACCGTATTCGTTAAAAATATGGCGGATTTCGCGCTTGTAAACAAGCTCTACGGTCTGCTCATCCACGAGCCCTATCCCGCAAGGAGCTGCGTTGAAGTAGCTGCTCTTCCTGCCGGAGCGCTCGTTGAGATAGAGGCAATGGCCGTCGTCAACGGCTGAGATCCGCTGAGCGCAAGGTTTTCGCACGGTGAATGATCGGCGATAACGGAGAAAACAGGCTTTTTAACTATCGCCCGCTGTTTGAGTTTGCGCTCGGAATGATGGCGGGCATTTTGCTTTGCTCCGATATCGCTCCTTCCGTCGCCCTGATTGTTGCCGTGATACTCATTTTGATCGGCTGTGCGCTGATGTATTTCAAAAAGCACAGGCTTGCAGTGCTTGCCTTGGCTGTGCTTTTCGGTCTGGGCTTCGCGGCTGTCGCTCTGCCCGCCGAATTTGCTGTTGGTGACGGGCATATCTCGGGCATCGTTTGCGAGGTGAATGAAAATGGCGGCGATAGAGTCGTTATTCTCGAGCGAGTGATCCTGAACGGAATCGGCTTCAACAAAAGAGCCAAGCTTTCCGTCAACCCGAAAGGCAGCTCGACTGAACTCAAGATAGGCGACCGAATCGAAGCGGACGCCTATATCCGCCTGCCCAACAGACGCTTTTCAACTTATGACGAGAGAAAGAGTATGCTTTCCAAGGGCGTCGGCTGCATCGCTCAGGCGAATTCCCTTGAGGTAACGGGGGAGCACCTGCTTCCTGCCGCCGAGCTGATACACGGTATCCGAGCTTCCGTTGAAAATCGGATACGCGACGCTTTCGGCGATGACAGCGGCATGTTTACAGCACTTCTTATCGGCGTTAGAAACGAACTGACGGATGAGCGCGCCGAGGCGTACAGAACAAGCGGCACCGCACATCTTTTGGCGATTTCGGGCTTTCATATCGGTATAATCGTCGGAGCTATTTCGCTTCTTATACCGAAATCAAGAAGGATCCCAAAGCTCTTGATAATTCTCGTTTTCGCCGCGATCTACTGCACCGTTGCCGCATACACGCCGGGCATTGTTCGAGCAGCGATAATGACAGTATGCCTTATTGCTGCAAATGCGGTCGAACGAAGACCAGATATGCTCTCGTCACTTTCTCTCGCAGCGATACTGATCCTATTGTTCAACCCCTTTCAGCTCTATTCACTCGGCCTTCAGTTCTCATTCTCCGCCGTGTTCGGGATTGCGCTTTTCTCATCTTCCGTTTCGCGCAGGCTCACCGCCATGCATCTGCCGTCTGCGCTTGCGTCGGCTGTTTCTGTTTGCCTAAGCGCAACTGCGGGAACCGCGGTGTTTCAGCTTCGATACTATTCTTCGTTTACGCCCTATTCGCTTATCGCAAACTTATTCGCTGTTCCCGCGTTTTCCACGATCGTGATCCTCGGTGCGATAACGGTCATCACCGCATTTATCATACCTCCCGCCGCGCCGATCATCGCAATACTGCCGAGGTCGATCCTGTTTGCTGTTGAAAAACTGCTTTCGCTTGTTTCAAGGCTCCCGCTTGCATCCGTTGAATTCTCGCCGCCTTCCGCCGCCGCTTGCCTGATCTTTTTGGTTCTTCTCTTTTTCATGTCGGAATATGTGCTAAGACCAAAAAGAAAAAGACTTGAAATGGCTCTGCCGCTTTTGATACTGTTTACTTTTTCGTACTTTGTGGGTATAATTAACGCATGAAATACAGGGACTTTTTAAAACTGCTCGACATAAACACCGTAAAGGGCGCATATCTTCTCCACGGAGAGGATGAGTTCTTCAAGGAGGCTTGTCTGCGCTCCTGCGAGGAACTGATCCCCGCCGAATCCCGCGTATTCGATCTGCGCGTTCTGCACGACGCCGACCGCGACTCGATCATGGAAGCCTGCGAAATGCTTCCGCTGCTTTCCCCGGCCTGCGTAGTCGTCGTCAAGGGGCTTGCTTCAGGCGCGGACTGCAAAGAACTTGCGGAATATCTTGAAAACCTTCCCGATACCACGGCGCTGTTCATCGGCGTGAGGGGCGAGCTTGAATCGAAGTCAAAATTGCTCGGCTTTTTCTCTCGAAACGGAGGGGAAGTGCTATTTGATAAACCCAATGAAGCAGAGGCTGCCGCATGGTGCGTTGTTACAGCTTCACGGCGCGGCACTTCTATCGACAGGTCGGTCGCAAGCATTCTCGTTGGTCTTGTAGGCACCGACATGGTGCGCCTGAGCAACGAGCTTCAAAAGGCGATCGACCGTGTTGGAGAGGATGGAGTGATAACTGCGGATATCATTTCAAGCTCCGCCATCGGCAATATCGAATTCAAGGTGTTCGACGCAATAAACTGTCTGACATCCGCAAAGCCTGCGGACGGTATTCGCGCCCTGCATGCGCTCCTGAGCGAGAAGGACGATCAGCCTATCATAATTGGCGCACTGCTTTCTAATTTCCGAAGAATGCTCGAAGGTCGTAGACTCATGGATACGGGCCTTTCGGTTAAAGCCGCCGCGGCCAAGCTGCCGGGGAAGAGCTATCCGAACGAAAAGGCTTGCGCAGCAGCCAAAAAATACACGGCAAAGAGTCTTTCAGCTCTTATTTCGGCACTCTCTCTTGCTCTTTACAAAGAGCGTTCGGGCGGTTCGGATGCAGCCGAGTCCGTCGAGATCGCGCTTTGCGCATTCAACTGGTGATCGTGTGCGGAAATTTGTCGATACATGATGACAATATCATTATTTTGTGATATAATCCCATTATGAGAAACCGATTAAACAAAAGAAGAAGCCGCAGAAGAAACTTGGTCAAAAGTTTCCGTTCAGGGAGCTTGAGTCCGCTTTTAAAGCTGCTTGGCGCAGTTTTCGGCGCGCTTGCGGGAATTGCCGTTCTTGTGTTCGGCGTTATGTTCGTGCTCGAAGCCTTCTTTAAGGTCGACACTCCGCTTGATGCAAGCGGCATTATCGGAAGATTCGCCGGAAAGATAAACGCCCCTCTCATCGAAACTCCGAGCCCGGTTCCGACGGCAGAGCCCACGCCGACGCCGCATCCGATGGCAAATTTTGATCCTGCGGTTTTTCAGCGCGAGCTGGTATTGCCCGGCGAGCTCAATTATCCTTGGCTTGCCGATCCGTGCTCCTACGGCTCGAGCGTAATATGCTCCGCAGGCAAGCTTTCGGACGGCAAGGTCAAGCTTGAAAAGCTCGTTTCGTTTGAACTAACCTCCGATTATACTGTCGGTGACGTTTCCGAGCTTGATATCAAGCCTTTAAACGATCATCTTTTGTATCCCGTTTACAACGATAAATGGCTCGTCTATTTTGATGCAAACTACAGCTTCGGCGGCGGTGAAATACGCTGCATCGACAGGAGCGATCCCTCTTCTTCTCCTAAAACCATCAAAACCGTCTATGTCGGTCAGCCGGAGATCAATCTCGACGGCGACTATATCGCATGGATCGAGCGCACCGGCAGCGAGCGCGAAAAGATATTCATCTGCGATCTTTCCACCGAGGAGACCGCAGTTGTTGATTTCTTCGACAATCAGGCGAGCGGGTCAAGCATGCCGCATTTGTCAAACGGCAAGCTGATATGGTCCGCTCCTGCGTTCATGAATGATTCTTCCGTTAAAACACTCGATATCAAAACGGGAAGTCTATCAGAGTTTCGTCCCGGACTCTTCGTTCATGATCCCGAGTACAACGGAGAATACTATGCTTGGCTCGATTCTCCGCACGGCGATAATACCAAGCTCTACTGCTCCGATGGAGCCTCGGGTTCGTTTGAGATAGCCGAGGGCGTTATCGAGTTCTGTATATATATGAGCTGCATCATCTACTCAAAGGGCGATGCTGTGTATATGTATGAGTTTGGCGGCGGAGAGACCTACCGCCTGACCGCCGAAAACGAGTCCGCGCAGCTCCTCGGCGTTTCCGAATCGGGCGTCATCTTTTGGACGGACGTTACTTCAAGAGAGCGTGATATAATAAAATACATGCGTTGTCCTTTGAACTGAATTGAATCCCATGCCGAAAATGAAGGATAAAACTAAATTCGTATGCGGCGAGTGCGGGCATGAAAGCGTTAGATGGCTCGGCTGCTGCCCAGGCTGCGGAAGCTGGAACACGATGGTAGAAATGCAATCTTCGCCCGCAATAAGCGGTGCAAGAAGAAGCGGCTCGGCTTCACATGCCATAACTCTTCAAAATGTTTCCGAAAACGATGCAATGCGCGTAAAGACCGGCATCGGCGAACTCGACCGAGTGCTCGGCGGCGGTGTTGTTGCGGGATCCACGGTGCTCGTGGGCGGCGACCCCGGCATTGGAAAGAGCACCCTTTTGATGCAGGCGGCAAGCAATCTTATGATGCACGCTCAGGCGCTCTATATCTCCGGCGAGGAATCCAAATCACAGCTCAAAATGAGGGCTTCTCGCTGCGGCGTGAGCAGCGATCTGCTCGTCATGACCGAGACCTCTATGGACGCTATCGAAGCCGAGGTCGAGCGCGTTAAGCCGCGCTTCATGATCATCGACTCGATCCAAACCATGCTCAGCCCTTCGCTTTCAAACGCTACGGGCAGCGTTACCCAGATCCGCGAGGCGACCGCCGTTTTGACATCGCTTGCAAAGGAAAAGGACTGCGCTGTGTTTATCGTAGGTCATGTGACAAAAGAGGGATCGCTCGCCGGACCTCGAATGCTTGAGCACATGGTCGACACGGTGCTGTATTTTGAGGGAGACAGACACGATTCGCTTCGCCTTCTTCGCGCCGTAAAGAACCGCTTCGGATCTACAAACGAAATAGGCATCTTTGAGATGCGTCAGGAGGGCATCTGCGAGGTCAAAAACACGGCAGAGCTATTTGTAACAGGAGGCAACGACATCGGCTGCTGCGTTGCCTGCATTATGGAAGGCAACCGTCCGATACTCGTTGAAGTGCAGTCGCTACTGAGCACCTCGGCTTTTGCAAACCCAAGGCGCGTTGCCGCGGGGATGGATACGAGTAGGCTGATGCTTCTTCTTGCGGTGCTCGAGCGCAGGGGCGGTCTTCGCATAAACGAGAAGGACGTATATACGAATGCGATCGGCGGTATTCGCCTCGACGACCGAGGCGCAGATCTTGCCGTCGCACTTGCGGTTGCAGGCTCCGTCTTCGACAGAAGACTTCCGGACAGCACTGTTGCTATCGGCGAATTGAGCCTCACCGGCGAGATACGACCTGTGGACAGACTCCTTGCAAGGGTGCAGGAATGTGCGCGTCTTGGGTATAAAAACGCGATTGTTCCTCACTCGGCGCAGCTGAAGCTCGCCGAAGGGATCAATCTTATTAAGGTCAAGTATCTGCGAGACGCTTTCTGCGCTTTTGTGGATCAATAAGCTCAACGGAATAGGAGAAGATCAATGCAAAACGATAAAAAGCTTACCGATAAAGCAAATACGATATGCCTGTACAGAATCCTTGAGAAGTATTCCGACGAGGATCATCTTCTTACGATGCATGATATAATCAGTCGATTCGAGGAAGACTACGGAATGAAGATCGACCGCCGCACCGTTTACAGCTCTATGAACACGCTCACGAAGCTGGGTTTTGAGATATCCGAATACGATAAGCGCCGTCAGGGCTACTATCTCATGACGCGCCTTTTCGAGCCCTCCGAGATACGACTGATGATGGACGCCGTCTATTCTCAAAGATCGATACCTCAAAAGCAAACGGGCGATCTTATTGAGAAGCTCCAATCCGTTCTCAGCATCCATCAGCGCAAGAACTATCGGCATCTGTTCTCCTTTGAATCCGAAAAAAAGACGCAGAATCGCTCTGTATTCTTCAATATCGATTCGCTCGATCTCGCTATCGCGAGGAAGGTGAAGGTCGATTTCATCTACAGTCAATACGGTCTCGACAAAAGACTGCATCCTCGCCGCAAGGAGCGATATGTAGTCAGCCCATACAGCATGGTCTGCGATAATCAAAACTATTACCTTCTCTGCATCAAGGAGGGCAAGACGGATCTCAGCTATTACCGTATCGATCTTATGCAGGATATCCGTGTGCTCGATGAGCCCATCGATTATCCTTCGTCCAAGGTGGATATCAATACCGCCCGTAAAACCGTTTACGCTTATGCGGGCAAGCCCGTGGATATCGTGCTTCGCTGTAAAAACAAGGCGATTGGCGGTGTTATCGATGAGTTTGGCACGGGCATTCGCATAGCCGCCGATGACGAGGAGCATTTCATTGCAAGGATAAAGGCCGCTCCGCAGGGCGTTCTGTACTGGACGATGCAGTATCTTACCGACATTGAGATACTCGAGCCGCAATCCATGCGCGAAAACGCGATAGCCTTCATCAAGGGCAATTCATACGGTATTTAAAAATTTTGTTTCGACTCGACAAGCAGTCGGGTCGAGTTGGTATAAGGAGAAAACAGTGCTTTATTTTATCAACGATTATCAGGAGGGTGCACATCACGCGATTTTGGAGCGTCTTATTGAAACTAATCTGACTCCGCTCACGGGCTACGGCACGGACGCCGTTTGCGATCTGGCAAAGGATAGGATCAGATCCGCATGCGCGTGTCCCGAAGCAGAAGTATTCTTTCTTTGCGGAGGAACGCAGGCCAATCGCGTCGTGATCTCATCTCTTTTGAACCAATACGAGGGTGTGATAGCCGCAAAAACCGGCCATGTGAGCGTGCATGAAGCCGGAGCGATCGAAGCATCGGGGCATAAGGTGCTCGAGCTTGCGGGCATTGACGGAAGAATAGACACAGCAGCCGCAAGGGAATACGCTTCCACTTTCTTTAGCGATGAAAACAACGATCACATGGTTTTTCCGGGAATGATCTATATCTCTTTTCCGACCGAGCTTGGAACGCTCTACTCCAAAGCTGAACTTGTCGAGCTTCGCCGAATTTGCGATGAATATAAGCTTCTGCTTTACGTCGACGGAGCGCGCCTTGGATATGCGCTTGCAAGCCCGGAGTGCGAAGTCAGCCTTGAGGAGTTAGCGGCTTTAAGCGATGTTTTTTACATCGGGGGAACCAAGATGGGCGCGCTCATCGGTGAAGCCGTCGTTTTTCCAAAAGGCAAGGCGCCAAAGCATTTTATAACGCTGATCAAGCAAAACGGCGCACTTCTTGCCAAGGGCAGACTGCTTGGCGTTCAGTTTGACGCGCTGTTTACGGACGGCCTTTACTTTAAGCTCGGAAAGCATGCCATAGATATGGCTGACGAGTTGAAAAGAGTCTTTAAAAGAAAGGGCGTTCGATTCTATCTTGAGTCGCCGACCAATCAGCAGTTCATCTTTATGGAAAATAAGGAAATTGAAAGGCTGCGTGAAAAAGTGCAGTTCAGCTTTTGGGAAAAATACGGTGAAACGGAAAGCGTTGTTCGCTTCGTTACAAGTTGGGCAACAACGCGGGAAAGCATAGCCGAGCTTGAGCGCATTTTATGACCGATAACGACGTATGACGACTCATATTAAACTCTGACTAAAACCGGACTTCTTAAGACCTCTTCAAATCTTGTGTAAACCTCCTGCATGGTATAGAATAGAAAAGCCACACAGGAGGAATGAAAATGCCAAAGTACAAGGACAGCCCGGAGATACGGGCGGCGAAGAAAGCTCGCAGGAAGCAGATACAAGAGCTGCTGGGTCAGATTGACGTGAGCGACATGTCGGATCTGAGGGAATTATTCCGCGAGATGGTCGGCGGGATACTCGAGAACGGTCTCGAAGCAGAGCTTGATGAAGAACTCGGATACAGCAAGTACGACTACAAGAACAAGACCGGCACGAACAGCCGGAACGGTCACAGCAGGAAGACGATGAAAACGAGCTTCGGCGAGTTGGAGCTTGCGATCCCGAGGGATCGGGAGGGCGCATTCGAGCCGCAGTTAGTCAAAAAGCAGCAGACGACGCTCACCGGCGATATCGAAGAAAAGATACTGTCGATGTATGCAAAAGGTATGACAACTAACGATATTTCGGGTCATATCATGGATATTTACGGTCTTGAGGTATCGGATTCCACGATAAGCCGAGTGACGGACAAGATACTGCCCGTGGTGAAGGAATGGCAGCAGCGACCGCTTGAGAGCGTATATGCCGTGGTATTCATGGATGCGATACACCATGCTCTACCTTTTTTTATTCAACCCCAATGTTTAGTATAGAACCATTTTTGTTTAAATAAATCCAATAATTAAAGCGATAGTTTGCAGTTCAATCATCATCCTTGTCGCGTTTGCTTATCTCGTTCATATATCCAGCGGTTATAATGCCCGCAGGAAGCGCTACAATCGCAATTCCAAATATCGACGAAAGCATTGTGATTATTCTTCCCAAAGTCGAAACAGGATATATATCTCCATATCCAACCGTAGTGAGAGAAACAGTTGCCCAATACACGGCATCGAAGAAATTACTAAATGATTCCGGCTCAACATTGAAAATGATTAAAGCCGATACAAGTATGTAACCTCCGGCAAGCGTGCATACCGCAATAAGAGAGGACTTGGAAGATTTAAGGACTCAAAGCTTTTTGAATATCGCATTGCCTTGAAAACGCGGATAACTCTTAGTGCTCTTATCATCCTTAGAACACGCAAAACCTTGAAGCCGTTTGAAATGATGCTGAAAGAAGGAAGTATTGAAACGAGGTCTATTAAAGCCATAGTTGAAAACGGATAGCGTACAAAAGAAACTGCGCCCGACTTTTCAAATTTATAATCAGCTGTCAGCCATCTTAAAAGGTAGTCAATAATGAAAACAACGGCCGCCGCTTTATCAACAGCAAACAGAAAACCGCTTTCGTTCTTGAATGCAAGCGGAATCAGACTTATGATGATTACTGAAATCATGAAAAAATCATAAGCCGCGCTTAACCTGTCTATACCATCGCTTTTTTCTATGATTTCAAAGATTCTTTTTCTGCTCATTACGTTCTCCGTTGGTGAAATCTAACGATATTATAATCCACTACACAAGTTATTTCAACATTTCCTTATAAATAAGCCAATACTTTTTTCTTAAAACCTCTTGACCCTAACGCGGCGTTATGGTTTATAATAGCCTTGTTGGGAGGTGAACTGCCATGAAGACCGTCAATGAGGTCAGCAGGGAGACGGGCATAAGCGTGCGCGCGCTCCATCATTACGACGCGATAGGGCTTCTGCCGCCAACGGCTGTCACGGAGGCGGGCTACAGATTATACGACGATGCGGCGCTCAAGCGGCTTGGGTCGATAATGCTCTTTCGGGAGCTTGAGATGCCGCTTGCCGAGATAAAGGCGCTTCTTGATTCGCCGAATTTTGATGAAAAAAGGGCGCTTATCGAGCAGAGGGAGCTTTTGAAGCTGAAAGCGATGCGGCTCAACAGGCTTATAGAGCTGATAGAAAGACTTATTGAAGGAGAAAAAAGTATGGATTTTTCAGCATTTGATAGCGGCGAAATCGAAATGTACGCCAAGGAAGCGAAGGAGCGTTGGGGCAATACCGATGCCTACCGTGAATTTGAGAGGAAGGACGGTGCTAAAAGCGAAGCGGAGCGCAACGGAGCTTCGGAAGGGCTAATGCGCATCTTTTCGGATTTTGGCGAGCTGAAAGCGCGCGGAGAAGCGTTTGGCGGCGAAGCGGCGCGGGCCAAGGTCAAGTCGCTTCAATCTTATATCAGCGCGAATTACTACAACTGCACCGACGAAATCCTGTTTGGGCTTGGCGAAACGTACGTTTGCGACGCGCGATTCAAGGCAAATATCGATTCAAGCGGCGGCGAAGGCACGGCGGAGTTCGTGCGGGCGGCAATCGGCGCTTATCTTGAAAAGTGAATCAAACCGAATCGAACTAAAAGCGGCGCGTACCCTTGATATTGGGTGCACGCCGTATTTGCTTATTGGAAACTTCGTTCGTATAATCAAGCCATTTGCCCGTTCTCAAAGCCTTCTGCTGCCCGTTTGGGTCTCATCGGTAACGTCGTAAACCTCTATCCCATGCTCGCGGGCGTAGCATTTTCTGTAATAATGGAACAAATCGCGGTGGGAAAACATTCTCTCGCCGTCCCTGTCGCCGAGCGTTTCGGCGAGCTCCTCAAAGCTCGGGAACGCGGCGTAGTAGGCTTCGTCGAGCCCCTCAGTCTCCGCGATGATATCCTCGACAGGCGTATTCTCCATTCGCTCGATATTG
Organism: Clostridia bacterium; assembly: GCA_017553815.1. Next base: position 4,888 of record JAFZJT010000119.1, on the reverse strand, counting down.
TCCTTCGTGAGCGTGATTATAAGGGTTCGATCCTTCCCCAAGGGGGCTTCGCCGCGCTCCGCCATGCGGCACCATTCGCCCTCGGTTCTATAATAGCTTGTATCCATATGGGACTTCATTTCATCCGAAAGCGCGTTGAATTCGCTTTTCTTCAGCCGTATCGGCTCGATAAGCGCTCCCCTGCCCTCGCCGTGCGGGATGAACAGTCTTAAATCAACGTCTCCGATGCCGCGAAGCACGCCGTACAGCTCCTCGGCCATGCCGATGCTCTCCGAAGTCAGAGGCATGCGAGCACCGACCGCAAGCCCCGCCTTCAATGCGGAGCGGATGCTACGAAGCATCAGGTCGAAATCGCCCTCCCTTGCGGCGAAGCGGTCGTGATAGGCCTCGGTCCCGTAGAAGGTGAAGCTGAGCTTCTCCACGGCGTGCGCCTTCAGCGAACAAAACAGCCCGTCGAGCTCCGCGTCGCTACGCATATTCATTCCGTCGAACTGAAGGAAGCTTCCGCCGACGGAGCTGATGGCGTTCATAAAGTCTATCGCCTCAAGAAGCTTAGGGTGCTCCATCGAGTAGCCGAACGAGAAATTGAAGCCAATCTCGGGGCGCGTCTCGGCGAGCATTTTTTGAAAGCTTTTTGCAAACGCAACGCTCCTGTCCCAATCGGCGCCGTTTGCCTTACTACCGCTCGCGGAGAGCAGGCAATATCTACAGCGGTTCGCGCAGGGAACGCAGAGCGTTTGAAGCATGATAAGGCGCGTTTTTGGCGTATTTGCAGGACTTTTCAACACTTTATAGCTCCGTTTCTGATAAGATAATCGTGTGCATGGCGAAGCACATCCTTATCGTTTTCATAGGTGAGAATTTTCAGCGCGTCGTCGAACTTCTCCCAGCGGATGGAGCTTATCTCCTCCTGCTGAGGCACGGTTTTGGTCGAATCGGAATGCGCAACGAAGAAGAAAACGTCCTTCAAGCAGCCTGCGTAGGGGCGATACAAGACGCTTCGTCTGAAGTTCGTGTCGACCATAACGGATAGCCCCGTCTCCTCCTTTATCTCGCGCTCGGCGGTCTGCGCCTCGGTCTCGCCTTCCTCAACGTGCCCCTTGGGCATGCTGAAATGACCCTTGCGTTGTCGCACAATTAGGTAATGGGTCTCGCCGTCTATTTCCGTATAAACAACTGCGCCGCAGCTTTTCTCGCGTATCATAAACCGCTCCTTTGCCGCATCGTAGCGGCGGTTATTTGCCAACGAATCGCGTCCGCCCGTTGACCGCTGTTGAAAGTATAAGCCATTAGCGGAGTTATGTCAATGCAGAATCAATATAGAATATCCCGCAATGGCTTTCGTTTACCGAATTCAATCGTTATAGGGCGTGTTTTCAAAGCCCCTTTCGTTGAGCTTGCCGACGAAACTATCGAGCCTTTTGCGAACAAAACGAAGAACGCGCTTTTTGTTTGAAAACAGCCTAACCGCCGTTGGGCTCAGGGCGTAATAAACGCGCACGAAGGCTCTTCCGAAGAGCGTTTTTTCAAGCACGCTGCCCCTGTAGCGCCTAAGCGTCCACACCTCGGGGCAATCGTAGGAGCCGTATACGGCCGTTGCAACGTAGCACCGCTTCTTCTCCTTGCTCTTTTTAGTGAGGCCGTAATCGGGCTCAAAGCGGCGAATCCTTTCGGAATACTCGCTTATATCGTTGCGCAACTCATCCTTTTTCGCGGCGTGCTTATAGAAGGCCTTTTGAAGCGCGATGCCCTTCTTCCATGCGGAAGCGGCGTTTGCGGAAAGCTTGGGCTCTTTATCGAAAAGCTTCTCCGTTGAATCGCCGAGCTGATACATCATTCGCGCCGCCGCGTCGCAGTTCAGATACATTTGACGGTAGAGCGCGGGGTCGTTGTTCCTGCTCGTATAGTGCCCGAGCGTTACGTTCACGACCTCGTCCGCAAAGTCGGAGCATCTTGAGATGACCTCGCCGAGCGCCGCGTTCTTCTCTGGTACCGTGGAGAGCTTTTCGCTTATGAGCTGTAGAACGTGGTCGATACAGTTTCTCAGAGGCTCGGTTTCGGGTATCAAATCGGTGAAATTGAAATCCACGGCGCGCGAATAGGCGAAATAGAAGGCCGCCTCCCAACTGTATGCGTTGTTGAAAAGTATCATCTCATAGTATTTCGCGGCGTTATCGTAATCCTTGGTCTCGAAGGCTCTGCGCGCGAGCACGAAAAGATTTTCGAGCTTTTCCGACTCATCGACCTTGACCTTGCTACCCGACACGTCGACCTTCACCTCGATAAGGAGCTTTCGCGCTTCCTCGACGGAGTATTTCGTGCCGCAGTATCTGCAAACGTATAGACCGTCCTCCTTTACGATATCGTTGTTGCCGCACATCTCGCAAACTATCGCCTGCATAAAGGTACCTCCCTTCGCTTTTGTTTATCCCAATTATAATACATTTATTTGCGCATATCAACCGCAGGGGCACGGCCTTATCGCATAATCCGCAAACGCCAATAAAGAGCCATGCTTTTGCCACAGAAAAGGGTTGAAAACAATACCGAAATGGTTTAAAATATACTTGGGAAAAGATGGGCATCGGCTCTATTTATCATTTTTGAGGGGGAAACGCTTTGTACGGCTACGTTCGACCCAATATCCCCGAATTGAAGGTTCGGGAAAAGCAACGGTACGACGCATGGTACTGCGGGCTTTGCAGGAGCATCGGCAAAAGGTACTCGCTTTTGTCGCGCCTGGTTTTGAGCTATGATTCCGCGTTTCTTGCGATGCTCCTGTCCGACGTTTCGGGCAAATTCTCCCCGTGCGCAAAGCGCACCTGCCCCATCCGCCCCCTCGGAAGGAAGAAGGTGATGGTCGATTCGGACAGCCCCGCGCTCGACTACGCCGCGGACGTTTGCGTTATCCTTGCCGAGTTCAAGCTCAAGGATGATGCGCGCGACGGCAAAAAGCTCAGGGGCGCGGCGAAGCTACCGCTTTCAAACGCCTTTAAAAAGGCAAGGGAATTCGCGCCCGAGCTTCACGATGCGGTCGATAGGAGCATAGACGCGCTGAACGCGATAGAGAGCGAAAAAAAGCCCTCCCTCGACCTTGCCGCAAACGCCTTTGGCGAGCTTATGCGAAGTGTCATGCGCCTTGCCCCGCTCCCCACCGATATGGACTCCGAGAAGGAGGAGCAAACGCGAACGGTACTCTCCGAGCTCGGCTACTGGCTCGGCAGGGCAATCTACTTTTTGGACGCTTGGGACGACCGCGATGAGGATGAAAAGCGCGGGCTCTACAACCCGTTTATCATCACGGGCGCATCGAAGCAGGACGCCGATTTTGAGATAAACTACTCCATAAACTCCGCCGTTTCGGCATATAATCTGCTTGACGGCGCGGAGGTCGCGAGCCCCGACCGCGCCATCGAGGACAACGTGTTTTATCAGGGCCTCTTTGCAATGTGGGACAGCATTTCAAGCGGCAAAAAAGCCAAGAGGTCGGCTCGGAGCAAGAGTTCGGGCAATTATACCGACGAGCCCGCTTTAAGCGAAGAAGAAAGGATGGATATTGACGAATGAATCCCTATAAGGTGCTTGGTGTCAGCGAAAAAGCAACCGACGAGCAGATCCGCGCCGCGTATCTTGAGCTCGTTAAAAAATACCATCCCGACAAGTATCAGGACAATCCCTTGAAGGAGCTTGCGGGCGAGAAGCTCAAGGAGATAAACGAGGCCTACGATATCATAACCAAGCAACGCCAGCAGAGCTCCGCTTCATCATCGAGCGGGAGCTACGGCGGCTCATCCTCCTACGGATACTCGAGCGGCTCCTCGTATTCAAGCGGTTCCTCGTATTCAAGCGGCTCGTCTTACGGCGGCTATTCGGGCTATGCGGGCGAATATGCTTCCGAGTTTGCACGCGTTCGCGAACTGCTCAACAACCACGCGACCAAGCAGGCGCGCGCGGTTTTAAACAATATTCCGACCCGCAACGCCGAGTGGAACTATCTCTACGGCATAGCGCTCTTCCGCTCGGGCGAATACTCCGCCGCGAGGAACTACCTTGAGACCGCCGTTAAGCTCGACCCGAACAACGCCGAGTATCGCAACGCCTATCAAACGACCTTTGCCCGCGGCGCGAGAACCTACCACACCTACACCCGCGGCGACGACGGAAGCCAGGGCTACGGAAGCGGATGCGGCTCGAATATGTGCACGACGCTTATCTGCGCCGATTGCTGTTGCGAGTGCATGGGAGGAAACCTCATCCCCTGTTGCGGGTTCAGAACGTTTTAATTTTCCCGTTCCATTCAAGCATTATGAAAAAGCTTTCCCCAACAACAAGGCTGACCGTTGGCGCTATGACGACGGCGCTAGGCGTGCTGTTCACGTACGCCGCATCCATCGTTCCAAGCGGCAAGCTCGTACTTCTGTTTCTTGCCTCGGTCGTGATATGGATTCCGCTCAACGAACGCGGCGGGATCGTTTCGGCTATAATTTGTTATCTCGCTACAGCGCTTTTATCGTTTCTTCTTATTCCAAACAAGCTCTATCCGCTTGCTTACGCGCTCTTCTTCGGGCTGTACGGCTTTATCAAGCTCGGCGTGGACGGCGCCGTTCATGATCGCTTTATCGCTTTTGCGCTCAAGCTTATCCTTATGAACGCGCTTGCAGCGGCGGTGATATGGCTTGGAAGCCTTATCATTAAGCAGGACGTGTTCTCTCTTTTGCCCGATTATCCGCTGTATGCTGTGATGATCGCGATGGAGGTCGCGTTGATACTGTTTGAGCTTGCGTACACCTTCTGCATCGGCATCATCGACTCAAGGCTAAGAAGCATCCTCATTTCAAGAAAATAATGGTTCTATACTAAACATTGGGGTTGAATAAAAAAGGTAGAG
>JAFZJT010000118.1 GCA_017553815.1 Clostridia bacterium | reverse complement strand
TCTGCATTTCATCTATTAAATGGTTGTCAGGAATCATCTCGGATTTATCTTCGCACCCCGTTCTGTCTCTGAACGTGTTGCCTGTCAAAAAAAGGATCATACTTAACCTCCTTCGCTTTACAGCTTCAATACAGATTTGTCGGTTTATTGTCTGATTATCAATACCACTGTCTCAACAGAATGTTCAAGAAGGAATATATCGACAAATTCCGATCTACAGCAGCCGATCAAACTCGCACACTGGCATATAACGGGATGCTCAGATCGGCGGTTCATCGTTCGCGCCTTCTGCTATCCATTCCCGCACATCGCCGAGCATATCGGTTGCGGCGTCATAGCCGGCGTTTGAAGAACGCTCGAGCCATGAAAGGGCTTCCTCTTGGTTGACCTTGGGATTCTTTATAAGCAGAATCTTGGCAACGTTATACATCGCTTCCGCAATGCCCTGCTCCGAAGCGAGCAGGAACCATTCGAGCGCCTTGTCTTGATCGGGCTGCGTTCCTCTTCCCGACCAGTGCATAAACCCAACGAGGAATTGACTCATCGCATCCCCCGCGCTTGCGGCGGTGGTCAGGTAGCGCAGCGCCCTGTCAAGATCCTGCGGGATGTTCATACCGAAGTAAAATTCCTTGCCGAGAAACGCGCACATCTCCAGGTCGCCTTCCTCGCATAATTCGATGACCGCCTGAAGCTTAGCTTCCATTTCGGGTTCCATAGTGAAGCAGCTCCTTTCGTAAACTGTTTTTGCGCAGTAAAAGTACGCTTGTTCGCCTATCGGCTTCATTCAATAAGGAACTGCCGCTTTGCTTCCGGCATTTGCAGCAGTCCCGTATTATTCATTATTTAAATTACTTGCCGATTTTCCTGCACTCAAGATAGTAGCGCTTCTCATGCGCTTCGCCCATCGAGAAGGTCTTTCTCGGGAGCGCGCCGTCGAAAACAACGGTCTTGAACAGGTCGCCCTTCGCCATCGGCGGGAGCAGGAAGCCCATGTTGGAGGGCTTGGAACCGAGCTCGTTCACAACGTCCTCGCCGTGGATGTAGTCGATGACCGCGCCCTCGGTCTTTTTAAGAAGCACGTCGAGCGCGTTCTGGAGCGTGCCGACCTCGAGCTGTGCCGCGGGCTTATCAACGACTATCATGCCGAGCTTGTTTTCCATGCAGAAGGGGATGGCGTGCGCGCCTTCCTTGAGCTCCTTCATCGCGGAAGCCCTGCAATGCGGGCAGTCGAAGTACTGAACGCTTGCCTTGCCGTTCTGCTTCTCAAGCTCCGCCTCAAGCGCCTCGATGAAGGCGGGGGTGTTGATATTGAAGATAACGCGGTGGATGGGCTCGAACACGATGCCGTCGTCGTGCACGTTCTCAAGCTCCACGAGCGCATACCTTGCGGGATGGTCCTCGCGCTCCGCCTCGGGAAGGGTCGCCTTGAGCTTCTCCCAGTTTGCCTTCGCGGTCGCAAAGCTGTGGTTGCCGTCGCCCATCGCGAAAAGAAGGGGAGGCATCTTCTTGCCGTACTTGTTTTCGTCCACAAGACCCATGATGCCGTCGATAACGCCCTTTATCATGGCCTCGTCGTTGATGAGCCAGCCCTCAACGTGGCCGCCCGCCTGCATCAGCTCGAAATCATAGAGCTGCTCGGCCTTGTCGAGCTTCTCGGCAAGGGGCTCGATAACGGTCTTATGCTCGTCGTCGATAAGCACGATGATATGGGGAAGCTCCACCGTCGCGGCCTCGCGGATGCGAAGGCGCGGGGGAATGCGCTCAACGATCGTGCCCTCGGTAGCGCGAATGAGCGTGGTTGAACCCTTGGAATAGTCGTAGCACTCAAGATCGAGCGCAACTACGAGACCGTTACGGGTTTTGCCGTCCACGGTGCGGCGGGTGAAAACGAAGCCTTCGCCCCTGTTTTCGAGGATGTCGGTCTTGACGTATTCGTCCATGGTCTTTCTGATCTCCGCGATGCGCTCGGCCTCGCCGGGCTTCTCGAGATAGATCTCGGGGAGCATCAGGCGCAGAGTGGAGGGCGAGTAACCGACGATCTTCTCGCACTCATCCCAATAATCGGGCTGGGAGGTGTACTGATCGCATGCAACGACCGCCCACTTGGTAAGGTCAACGCCCCTCTTGGGCATCATCAGCTCCGGCACCTTGATACCGATATTGTTTTCAAACTTCTTGCTCATTTGCAGCCTCCGTAAGAATGGTTGATATTTGCTTTGCCTTTCGGCAATCCTATCTGCCATTTTACAACATTTTAATGCGATTGGCAACTTAAAAAGGGGGTGGGAATAAATATATACGAAGAAAACCGCCGCGCTCAAACGAACGATGCGGCGGTTTTGATTGAGGATATGAAGCAGTGCGCTCATTCTGCCGTTGTGCTGCTTTCGGAAATAAAATAGCAAACGGTTTTTGCTTCGTATTTCAGCTCTATAACGAAGCATCTTCTTATATCATCGTCTGAGTTCGAGGAAACATAGTTGCCGCTATGGAATCCGAAAACTGATGCGGCGGAACCGCCTTCAAGCTCGAAAGAGCCGCCGGACGAAAGCGAGTCATACTTCACCTTGCCATGCTGATCCATATAGTATGCGCTGTATGCCGCGCTAATGGGCAGCTCGCCGTGTATGTTCAGCTTAAGCCCGTTCAGCGGATAGCCCGTAAGCTCGCCGCTTTTTTCTGCAAGCTTAAAAAGCTCCTCGGGATCGCCTGCGGTTTCGCATATATGCCCCGTAAGATTGCGCGACTCCGCTTTAAACCAGGTGAAAACAGCGGTGTCCGTGTTTGAATCGATATCGAGCGTTATCTCCACGTCCTCTGGCTTTATATCCCAAAATGCGTTGAGCGCTTCAAGCTCGGTTTCTTTCTGCCCATTGGAGCAACCGATCAAACTACAGCCAATAAGCAAAAAAGCTACAAGAATCATTTTGCTGAAAAGTTTGCTCATTTCTGCCACCTATATGCCTATCTCTTATGATAATACTTAAGATTGCAGGCATGTTGATTTACAATATAGTATGGACAGACAGCCCAAGAATGCTCATATAAGCCCCAAGCTCCCCATTTTGAAACAACCGTAAAAGATCGGCTTGAACGCGGATAAACTCTAACTGTTTTAATTACGGCACTATGGGAGATTTCCTTGTCCGAATACGTCACTCCGTCACTACTTTCATAATACACTATTATATCTCCGACAGCCGCCTGAGTTTTTGAAACAGTACTATACAAGCCACTTCGAAAATATGGAGAAGGATCATTAAGCCAATCTTTGTTGCTTGCGGATCTATTGTACCACGCATAAGAGTGGCAATTATATTTTACAGTGGCGGAACTGATTGGTCGAATAGTGTAAACGGAATAAACCTCATCTTCCAAGTATTGTTTATAATTGGAAGGAAAATCATCGAGTTCATTAACAATTACAGCTCCGTTTGAAAAATATATCTTCTCGTTGACGACATACTTATATAATTCGATGCTTTGATCGCCAGAAATAGCTACGCTTTTAGGCTTACCTTTTTGTTTCATAGAGTATTCATAACTGAGTGGCGCGACACGATTAGCATATACCGCGTCGACCTGCTCTTTAATATCAATCGGTAGATTAGCCTTTGTTTGCTCGCATGCTACCAATTGCGATAGTGCCAACTGACAAAATTCAAATCGGTTTTTTTGCGAGTTTTGATTTGTAGCAATGCTCCTCACATAAGAGTTGCTTTCGTCAAGATATATCTTTGCTAAAGCAGTGACGTTCTTTTCGGAAGAAAGTAGCCAATTTAAGCCAATTGAAATAATGAGATACTTTGGCTACACCTGAATCTACATTGTCATAAGCGAAAACATCAATCAACAGAGGATATGCAAGTACTGTTTCTGCCAACTCGTAAGCGGACATACTCGCCAAAATATCTTCAGGAATTGAACACACTTCAATCATTTTTGCATGATCGTCAATCATGTACCATTCGCGCATTCCCGGTCTGACAGGATATTTATATCCGCTATATCCGACAGGATAGTATTCTTCGTCCGAAAGAGCGGGGATACGATTAGGCTTCTCGTTAATGATAATGGAACCCGATGCGCCTAAAGCTTCAATGGGAAGAAAGGAGGAAACGCTTGTCAAAAGCGCAACTACAGCGATGCAGAATGAAAAAAAGCGCTTCATTTGTAACCTCCAAGTATTATATTGCACTCTCATTATAGCAGAAAAAAAGCTTTATGTCAACAATATTCAACGCAATATAAATTGCATGCGATTGGCAACTTAAAAAACGGGATGCGGTAAATATATCGCCTCAGCGGCTATACCCGCACATTTCCTCCCAGTACACGCTGCCGAATACAGACCTCGTCCGCTCCGCCATATAATCGTATTTGGCCTTTAGATGCGGATAGGCATACAGCTCATCGATACCGCCATACACATCAAAAAACAGGTAGCCGATAAGGTCCGCGCGATCCTCCTTAGGGTTATTAAGCCCGTAACCGCGAATAAAATACGGATCGGCGCAGCCGAGATCAAGCAGATAATCACTGAATTGCCAATAGTTGTCGGGCGGTTCAGAGCCATCGGGATTCAGCGTTTGCCACTCTTCATCGGGAAAAGCGTTATCGAGTTTTCGTGTTATAAGAAACTCGACAATATGCCAGATCTCATGATGTACTGCATAATCAATGTGGCCCGCAGCGAGCCTCACCGTATAACTCGCCCCCGAATCGTTGGCATCACCGGCCCAGTTATCCATAGCGGAAAACAGAATAAATTCCACTCCGCCCAAGCCGAATATATTCTTGAACTCATCGAAGAAGCC
>JAFZJT010000117.1 GCA_017553815.1 Clostridia bacterium | reverse complement strand
CTCGGCAGTATTCTGTTCAGCAAACCGCTGAACATCGGATTTGCTTTACCTATTCTTAATAAAGTTAAATAGCTCTATAGCAATGCTGTTCAAATCATCTTCCCCGACCGGCACGGAAGCAAGAAACCATTTTTCCTCTTGAGCGCTCTTATACCTCACATAATTCGTATTATACCAAAAGCTCAGCATCTTATCACCGCAGCAGAGAATAATATCGCCATCCTCACTGATGCCTTCGTCATTCGGTTTTGATACATTGATTGTCCAGTTGAATCCGGCGAGTACATCTGATAATTCCAACACAGTCTGCTTGCTGTCATATGTCTCGCGGTATTCGGTACCGTCCTCTAAGGAAACAATAGATTCAATACTCCCTTCGGAAGCATACCAATCCAACGGAATCTGAGGTGGCGTTAGAGCATTGCCCACTATCGGATCCGGATAGCCGGTATTTTCGTGTGGTATTGGATCATTGCTTATACTGCCCGAATTCTTGAGAATAAGGATGATTCCCAACGCAACACACAGGCAGGCCGCCGCAGGAGCGAGCCAAAGAGCAAGCTTCCTGCGCACATGAGGCTTCTTTCCTTCAATGTTGGCAAACTCGGCGACATGAGAATCGCTTATCCCGCCGATCCCTTCAAAAATCATAGAGCTGTTCATAGTTCCAAACCTTTCCTTTCCAAATACTTTTTAAGGTCGTTTCTGATTCGTGAAAGCCGTGTTCTTATCGCGCCTTCGCCGAGGCCGGAGTACCGCGAGAGCTCGGCGAAAGAGTCAAGATACCAATACCGTCTTACGAACAGAAGCCGATTTGTGTAATTCAGAGTATCGATAAAAGAATCGATATAGACTGAGAGCTCCTTTGCAAAAACAGTATCTTCAACGCTGTGAAGCGACGGGACGCAGTCCTTTAGCTCATCAAGGCACAGGTAAACTCCGCCTGCCCGTTTCTTTGCTGTGTTCCGCTCAAGACGGTTAATGGAGAGATTGCGAACTATCCTGAACACATAGGCGGCAAGCGGGTTCGGCCTTTTCGGAGGAATATCCTGCCATATGCGCAAATAGGCGTCATTCACGCATTCCTCGGCGTCTTGCGCGTTGTTGAGCACTTTTTGAGCTATTCTCATGCAGCCCGCTCCGTATTTTGTCGAAAGCGCAGGCACGGCGTCTTAGGAACGTGCGAAAAACAATTCGATTATTCTGTTATCGTCGATGCTTTCGACCAGAGCATTCTTTCCTTTGCCTCCCACAGGATCTCACCTCCTTCACCTATATTAACAGAAATTGAAGCTGATTGTTACATGCATTTTTTGTTTAATCGGATTTGGACGATCCAATAGTAAAATGTACTTCATTACTTATACACGGAATATAAGAACAAAGCGTCCCCAGTCATATGAAAGCCCTTGGACGTTCATTTCACATGATGCGGTTTATGCCAAGACTATTTCTCGGATAACCATCTCCTCAGCTCTTGCGCGGCAGGAGTTCATACCCCGAATCCAGCCAAGCTGATCGCGGGCTTTCAGATCTTCGGTGACGCCTTCGGCTTGGGCGAGCTGGGAGGTAATGAGGTCGATCTGCTCAATGGCTTGACGGTCGATATCGATGAGGTGCTGCGTCAGGGTGTTTTCCATCAGCATCAACGCAAAGGTGTCGGGCTGATGCTCCCTCAAAAACTTCTTCCGCATTCGTCCGAAGCGTCCGATATCCTCGGTCGGCTGGGGAGGGAGTGCAAGGTCAGGGTAGTAATAGTCTCCATGTTTGGTGTAAGT
>JAFZJT010000116.1 GCA_017553815.1 Clostridia bacterium | reverse complement strand
TTCTCTGCATCCGAAAAATGCATACTGCTTGATTGTTTCTACAGTATCCGGAATCACAACGCCGTCCTGCAACCCTGTGCATCCGGCAAACAGATACTGCGGTATGCAGGTGATGCCTTCAGCAAACGCAATGTCATTCAAGGCCCAACAGCCCATGAAAGGACCGCGATCATAGTGTTCGTAACTCTCTTATCCCTGCGATCCGTTTGCTTCCGCCAACGATGCAGGTACATAAACAGAAACCAAGCTTGTACAGCCGTTAAAGGCTCGTGCAGCCAAGTACGTCAGTCCTTCCGGCAGTACAATATCAGTCAAGCTTGTACAGCCGCTGAATGCATAGGCGTTTATTGCAGTAACAGAAGATGGCAGACTAACGCTTCGTATCTCCGAATGGTTTGCAAACAAACTGTTTCCAACTCCACTAACTGACTGTCCATCGACAACCTCCGGAATAATCAAATCTGATGCCGAACCACTATAAGCCGAAAGCGTAATAGTTCCATCACTGTTAACAGTATATGTCCACACATTATCTTCGGAACGATACGAAACCGATTGCGCTTCCTCGGATTCTATACCCGCGTAGGTATTCTTACGGGGTTGCTCGATAGTTTCACTTTCGCCGGTATCGGTGAAAGAATCGGGCTCGTCCACAAAAGAGTGGGCGTGCCCGTGCTCATCATGCTCCCCATGAGAATGAGGCAGGGCTTCGGCAACAACTTGTCCGAAGATACTAAAGCACATGACGACAGCCATCAAAAGGGATAAAAGCTTTTTCATTTTCGTTTCCTCCTATTGAACCATAGTGTGTAGTGCGCATAAACATCGCAGTTTTATTAAAACTACTTGCCGTCAAGCAGCAAAGGCTTGCTATATAGAAGATCCATATATCAAGGCTTTGATTCTTGACTTCCGGGGCGCTGTTTTTCAAGCAGCGCCCCATTGAATTGTTGCTCAGATCATGCCAAGGTTCCTAAGCATGAAGCATATCAGGAAGCGGCTCTGACTCCGTCGAAAGCTCTATACATTCAAGCTATAGCGCATGATGCCTAGCGCATCGCTTGCATTGATAGTGCCGTCCTTATTGTAGTCGGCGCGTATCTGCTGTTCCGCCGTAAGGGTGATCACGCCCAATACGTGACGCATGATCAAAATCGCATCGCTCGCGTTGATCAAACCATCGCCATTCAAGTCGCCAAGCAGATAATCCACAACTATCTTGCCGTGCACGGCGTTGTACGGTATGTCGGTTTCCTCGCCGCCTATGGGTGAATAAGTGAACTGCTGAACATCAATCGTCAGCGGAATCTCCGTGCCAAGCGGCACGTTTTCATTCACGTGGAAGTTCATCTTAAACAGCACGCCTTCGCTGCTCAGCGCGTCGACGGGCATTATAGCCATAAACCTTGCGCTTCCGGCAATGTTGGTATTCGTCATCACCGTTCCGTCAAGATCAAGTATGTCGTACCAAACTTCGCCCTTTGTCAAGTTCTTTAAAGTAAGCATACTCGAATCGAAGTTGATAAACACGGTGAGACTGTGTGCCTCATACTCGCCATCGATGGTGAACGCCACGGAAATGTCCGAACCCGGCATTGCGTTCACGGTTTCAACAGTGAAGTTTACCGCATCTTCGATGATCGGATCAGCGGACGGAGTGGGTGTAGGTGTAGGTGTAGGTGTGGGTGTGGGTGTCGGTGTGGGCGCAGCTTCGTAAAGCGCGGTCACTACCATATCCTCGGTTACGTTACTGAAGTCCTTATCCCAGCCGATGAAGTTGTAGCCCGGGCGCGTCGGATCGGCGGGTGCTGTTGCCGCTTCGCCGTGGTTAACCGTTTCGGTCTTGAGAACGGTTCCGTCCCAATCCTTGAAGGTTACGGTATGGTTGTTGAACTCACCGCAGATCACAGTAAAGCTTGCGGTTTTGCCGCACCAGCTCGCGGTCATGTTCTTAATTCCGCAAGAAGTAGAAGAGAATCCCTCAAGATCATAGATCCACTTCTCGAGCTTCTGCCTCGTTCCGTCCTCAAAAACAGCGGTGATCTTGAGTCCGTCCCAGCAGAAGGGTTCGTTGAGCGCATACTCGGTCTTAGCCGGAGGATTGGTGATTTCAAGTGAAGACAATCCCATTACAGCCACATTAAAGCTATATGTAATGTCATTTGATGAATTGGTTGCGGTAACCGTAGCACTGCCAACAGATCTACCGAACAGCTCATCATCTTCTGCAAATACATACGAGCTGTTCGACGACGCAAATGTGACGCCATCTGTGCTGCCAACAGGATCAACAACAAACCAATCCGGATACACTCGAACATGCTCCCAATATGGAATAGTAAGCTTATCCATGTCGTTAATTAAGCCCATGGAGTTGATCGGTTTGCTAATAGCCTCAAACTTCATACCCTTCGCATTAGCGTACGCTTCTGCAGTGCTGCCAACCACACCATGCACTGTAGTTTTCTTTGGATATGAGAACGTACTGTCATCAGAGATGCTTGTTACAGTCACCGGAATGGTGATATCAGTAAACTTTGTATCCTGATAAAACACATGATCCTTGATACTCTTGACACCATACGGAATCACAATGCTGACAAGCGAAGTACAGTTTGCGAATGCATACGATTCTAAGGTTTCTATACGGCCCGAAAGAGTTACATTTGCCAGCTTTGAGCAACCTTTAAATGCATAAGAGCCGAGTTCCTCCAAGGTTTCCGGCAGCTCAACCGTTACAAGCAGTTTGCAGCCCTCAAAGGCGTTGTTCCAGATTCTTCTCAAACCATAGTTGAACGATACAGAAGAGAGAGATGTGCAGCCGCTAAAAGCTCCGGATTCAATCACGTCAAGGTCAAATCCACACTTGAACGATTTCAGGCTTGTACAGTCCTTGAATGCGTACAATCCAATCGTTTGAACCGTATCGGGTATATCAACAGATTACAAACTAGAGCATCCTTCAAAAGTGTACTGCTCAAGCACTGTAATGCCTTCAGGAATCTTTACCGTTTTTAAGCTTGAACACTTTTGGAATGACCCGGATCCAATAGACATTAGTGAATCCGGCAACTCTATGCTTTCAAGATTTGTGCAGTCATAGAATGCACCGCCTCCTATTTCTACAACACCATCAGGGATTAGTATCGAAGGCAAAGCAGTACAGCCATCAAAAGCGCCGGATCCTATCAGAGTAATTGTTTCAGGAAGATCAATGCCTTGAGCGAGGCCTGTACACCCTGTGAACAGGTAAGGTGCAATAGACTCAATACCTTCTCCAAAGGTAATGCTTACGAGCGCAGAGCAGTTCTCAAATGGTCCAAAGGTTGCGGTTTGGAGCGTTGACGGAATATGCAGTGTGTGAAGGTTTGTGCAGTTACCGAATGAACCGGAACCCAACTCAACTAAGCCTTCAGGAAGGTAAACTTCAGTTAATGATGTGCATCCACTCAAAGCCCATGAATCTATGATTTCAACCGATTCGGGTATTTCAATATTTGCAAGATTTGTGCAGCCATCAAACGCCCAGCTTCCTATCGCGGTTACGGTATCCGGAATAGCTATTGACGGCAAGCCCGTGCAGTCACGGAATGCCATTGAACCTATCTCGGTGATAGTTTCAGGAAGGTCTATTCCGTTTTGCAGACCGGTACACCCATCAAACAAATTATCGATAATCGCCGGCATATCTTCTCCGAATGTAATGTTTGCAAGAGCAGAACAGTTTTCAAAAACACCCCACGATGCATTTTGAAGCGAAGTTGGTATATGAACGCTGCGCAGATTAGTGCAGTCACGGAATACCCAGCCCCCCATTTCAACTAGGCCCTCACGAAGAACGATCGCCGTTAAAGCCGAGCAACCTTCGAAAGCGTACGAACCAATTTCCTCTAATGATTCAGGGAAATCCACACTTGTAAGACTTGAGCAACCTCTAAATGCCCAAGAATCCACAAAGGTTAAATGCTCCGGAAGTTCAACGCTTTCAAGGCTTGTGCAATCCATAAAAGCAAACATTCCTATTTCAAGCAGTGATTCCGGAAATGAGATGCTTGAGAGATTTGTGCATTCCTCAAAAGCCTGTTCACCGATAACTTCTATACCATCGCAAATAAACACTGTGCGCAGTGAAATCTTATTCTCGAAAGCATAATCACCGATTGCTGTAACCGCATAGCCATCAATTTCCGAAGGAACAGTAAGCACAGCCGGATTACCCGAGTACCCTGTAATGGTTATTGTGCCATCGCCATTTTCATCATACTCCCAAAGAGTAACATTGTTTCCGGCGCTGTCCTGCACACCGCTGCTTACCGATGGCTGTCCATTGCTATACCAATGAGAACTTGGACTTGTAATATAGCTATGGCCAGTTCCGCTTCCAGAATTGTTGTTTCCGCCGCTACCGCCGCCGGGATTCGGAGAAGGGGTAACTTCCGCTTCAGTATTCTCCCGAGCACACGAAAAGACTTGAGACCCGTCTTCCCAGTGATAGCAAACTCGAATAGGGCTATTCTTTTTTGAGAATATCTTGAACTTCTTGTCCCAAGTTAGTTTCCATGGGTCAATGCCAATATACGCTTTAGGTGTAACCTCCAGAGCAAGATATCCTTCAATCGATCTGCACTCTCTTGGCAGCAGCCCATCCGTAAAAGTCTCGATCTTTAGTTTTAATTTGGGTCCAAACGCAACAGCTATGCTTCCTCCAAACACAAGTGCATCAAACTTCAGTTTAAGTTCAATCATGACAGAAGCTTCGGCCTCGCCGGATATCGAAGGGCTTGAATCTGTAAACTCTTTAATAACGCTAAATTCACCGTTTTTAAATCTAAATCCGGTTTTAAACTTTGTTTCGTAGTTTAGCGCCATCTGTCCGCTCAAAGCAACTTTAAGAGCAAGCTCAATCTTGCCTACTCCCCATGCGCCAATCGGAACCGAACCTATTTTCAGATCCTCTTCCTGTAATACACCGAGCAATTCAGGCACTTTGAACTCCATCATGCACGATGCCTTAAGGTTTCCGCTCAATGTAACATAGCAGTTATCATCATTCAATGTAAAAGGATTGCCAGTATGCACATTGTAATCAAACTTAAGTTTCTTTACAACTAACTTTAGCTTTCCTTTAATTCCGTCGCCTATTACTATATCGTAATCCAACGTTAGTTTTGAATCTTCAAATTCAAGTTTTTTGACCTCGATCTTTGCGACATCTCCGTTTTTAAGATTAAAATACTGTGGATCAGTGTTTGCTTCAAACTCTTCAATGTCAATATCAAAACCGCCGCGTGCATTTGCACTCAAGATGGCTCCATCAGCTTTTTGACTCGACTGTATTACAATAGAACCGGCATTATTTGAAACCGAATCAACAATGAATGTATATGCAATGCTATTTACATATACGGCAATCGTGTCTCCTTGCGATATTTGAGCGGAATATCCATTAATGGTTATTGTCCATATCTCATTATCTTCTGCGATGTATACATTTGTTCCGTTCGGTATTTCAATAACGCCGTCGGCAAATACATATTCGCAAATCTGATCATTACTTTCGTTTCCTAAATGGTAATCGTTCAAACAGTTAATCAGATTTGAAAGCTCAGATTCGGTGACAACTGCATTCGGTAGAAACTTGCCTTCACTAAGCAGAAAGAGCCCGTTGTTTATTGACCATTGAGCTTCGTCTTTATACTCAACATCATCAATGTCATCAAAAGTATACTCGTTTTCTTTGAAAGTTCCATTGCCAACATAATAACTAAGGGTTTGTGCGGCAAACTCGCGAGTAAGTGGATCATCTGGTCTAAGCCAGCCTCCCGCATCAATGTCAATCAACCCATACCCAACAGCAAGCAGAATATCGTTGTAATATTGGTTGTTCTCATCGATTGCATCGCTAAAATAGAAGTCCGGCATATTATCAACGGCTATTGTAAGGTCCAATATGGACACAAGATTATGAATCCACTGTGCGCGAGTAATAACGCCCTTACTGTACACTTCCTCTGTCGGGACATACCTGACCTCTTCCGCTTCAGCGACTTGCTCCGATTCATCATTATTTATAACGATCGTTTCAAAGTCATGGTGGGAATGCTTGTAATCGATGTTCGGATTCACGACGTTTGAGTTGTTAGCCTTATCGACCAAAGCTGTTTCATCGTGCACCGAGTAATCAGTTG
>JAFZJT010000115.1 GCA_017553815.1 Clostridia bacterium | reverse complement strand
CTTTGCGATGCCGAGGAAGAGCCCGAGAACCGCGAAAGCGCCAACGATGCCGACGATGATGAAAACCTTTATCGCGGTAAACAGTATCGCAAGCAGCGTGCTGTGGGGGCGCTTGCGCCGCACGAATGCGCGCTTGCTCGCCTTCTTCCCGCTTTCATTCTCTTTTTCAGAAGAACGGTCATAGGTGGCGGTATCCCCTCCGGCGCTTGCGGCGCGCGAACGGGCGTCCGGCCTGTTCATTTTAGTTGTGCTGCCGTTCATGATGTCGTTATTCTCTGCCATAAGCCAGTCCTTTCGTAGTTAGAAGCTATGGGCGCAGAGTATGCACCCGTAAATTCCCATTTAATTATAACACATTCTTTGCACATTTACAAATCTTCCCGAGTTTGTTAATAAAAATGTACCGTTTTGGGCGGCTCTTGGAGATGCTGCGCACTTATTGCCGCTTTGTGGCGCATACTTCCGAAACGGAATACCATGTAAACGGGGGAAACATAACATCATAGGGAAGGGCGAAGGTTTGGAAAACGCGGCATATCTTAGAAGCTCGAATAGAGCACCAAAAAAGTGCGGAAAAAGAGCACGCATAGCGCTTTTTGCTTCGGCTGCGATCCTGCTGAGTGTCGCCATAGTCAGCATAATTATCGAAAAGCCGCTTGAAAGCCTTGCAGACAAGCGCGTAAGCGCCGCCGCCTCGAAGCTGCTGAATGATTCGCTAAGAGAGGTCATGGATGAATACATAAAGCAGGGCGGAAGTGTCTTCGCTCACGAACAAAGCACCGCCGATGATGCCTCGGTGCTGTTTATCGATGCTCTTGGGATGAATCTGATGGCGGCGCGGGTGACGGAGCGGGCGCAGCAGAAGGTGGAGGAGCTGAGCGTGTGCGGCGTCGACGTGCCTCTTGGAAGTGCGAGCGGACTGTCCATCCTGAACGGCGTAGGTCCGAGGATACCAATAAGGATCGAGCCGATCGGCGAGGTGCGCAGCAGGTTCACCTCGGCTTTTGAGTCCGCCGGAGTGAACCAGACCCGATACAAAGCGACCCTCGCTCTGAGCGCGGATATCGAGATGATCCTTTTCGGAAAAACGCGAAGCGTTTCTGCGTCGGTCTCGGCTCCGATATGCGAAACGATCGTAATTGGCGGTGTTCCCGCGGCGTACACGAACGTTGAGAGCATGGAGGACGCTCTCAACCTCATCCCGACCGACGTTGAGGGGATATTCGACCCGTAAAAATGAGCGGCGCGAAAAACGCACCGCCCGAGATCATCCGGCTTTATTGAGTTCAGGCATCATGCTCATGCATGAACGCAGGGCGGGAATGCTTTCTGAAAAGCATCGTGAAGCCCCAGATGCCCGCAAGACCCACGAGGGTGTAGATTATCCTTGATACCACACCGCTCATGCCGCCGAAAACAGCAGCTACAAGGTCGAACTGGAAGATGCCGATAAGACCCCAGTTCAATGCTCCGATCACGATAAGGATCAGTGACAGCGTATCCATTTTCTCACTCCTTTTCTACGGCGGTGGGCGGGACGCCAACAAAGCCGTTTGATGGGCTTATTATCTGCGCAAAACGCCGTATAATACGCGTTCGGAGTGGAAATGATAGCCAAATCTTCTGAAAAAACGCCGCATGCTCAGAAAAGCTCCGCCTCGAGTCTGTCGAAATCGATCTTTTCGATGAAATCATCGGCACGAAAAACGGTATGACCGAAGCTGAGAAGCTCGTTCACATGCTTATTCATGATGATTGGCCGCGCAAGGTTCATCGCATGGCAGGCCTCGCCGAACGGCTCGTTCCAATCGGGAACCTCGGCGGCCTCCTTCTGCGGCAGCTCGACCGTGAACTGCGCGAGCGTTCTGTTGTTCTTCCTCTTTTTTATCCAAAGGTTCATAGCGGTTCATCCTTTTGCTTGATTACAACAGTATACACCAAAAATGCTGATTTGAAAACCGTCTTCTTCACTTTTCGACTGCGCATTGATCCAAATACAACCAACCAAAAGGGCGGACATCATTCGATGACCGCCCTTTCTATAGGGTAGCACATGTGTGCAGAAACGGTTGATTTCAAAAACCGAACAGCCTATTTCCAAAGAAGATACAGGATGAGGATGAGCAGGCAAACGCCGCCTGCGATAACGCCCACAACGGTCAGCCCCGCAAGCACCGCATACAGTGCGTAGCGAACGCTCTCACGCCCCGTAAGCGCCTCGCCTCGGGCAACACGGTCGGCAAGCTCGGCACGCGCCTGAGCGCGGCTCTCGCGCTTCAGCTGCTTATCGTACCAAGGCATGCCCTCAACGTTCATGCTGGCGATCGTGCGGCCGTCGTCATCATCATATTGCTTCGGTTTCTTTGCCATTTCTTAAGCTCAGTCATAGAGGTGGCAGGCAACGAAGTGTCCGGGCTCGACCTCTTTAGTAGCGGGGGGAACGGTGCCGCATATTTCCATGCACTTGGAGCAGCGCGTATGGAACTTACAGCCTGCGGGCGGATTGGCGGGGGAGGGGATGCTTCCCTGAAGGATAACGCGGTTCATCTTGTAGTCCGGATCGGGGATGGGGATCGCGGAGAACAGCGCCTCGGTGTAGGGATGCATCGGATGAGCGAACAGGCTCTCCTTATCCGCATACTCGACCATGTTGCCGAGGTACATAACGCCGATGGTGTCGGAGATATGCTCAACAACTGAGAGGTCGTGGGAGATAAACAGATACGTGAGGCCGAGCTCCTTCTGAAGATCCATCATCAGGTTGATGATCTGAGCCTGGATCGAAACGTCAAGCGCGGAAACGGGCTCGTCGCAGATGATGAAGTCGGGCTTCAGCGCGATGGAGCGCGCGATGCAGATACGCTGACGCTGACCACCGGAGAACTCATGCGGATAACGATCCTTATGGTAGGGCTGCAGACCGCACTGCTTCATGACCTTATCGAGATATTCGTCCATCTCGTTTTCGGGGATGATATTGTGCTCGCGAACCGCCTCGCCGATGATCTCCGCGATAGGAAGACGGGGGGAGAGGCTGGAGTACGGATCCTGGAATATCATCTGGATCTTCGGCCTGATCTTGCGAAGCTCGTTCTTGGGCAGATCGTGGATCTCGGTGCCGTTGAAGAGCACCTGACCCGCAGTCTTCTCGGTGAGCCTGAGGATGGTCTTACCGACGGTGGTTTTACCGCAGCCGGATTCACCGACCAGACCCATCGTGGTGCCGCGCTTGATGTTGAAGGAAACGCCGTCAACTGCGCGAACATAGCCGGTAACGCGGGAGAAGAGGCCGGTCTTGATGGGGAAGTACTTGAGAAGGTTGTGAACCTCAAGAACGTTCTCGGGATCGTGCTCGATCGGGGGCTCGTTCTTGATGGTCTGGATCCTCTCTTCAAGCTGTTCGAAGGTGGTCTTTTTGACTTCTACGACCTTTTCCTTCACTTCCTCAGCAGCTTTCTTGGTTTTTTCGACTGCTTCCATGGTTAAACCTCCTTCTTATCCCTATAATCCTGATAACGGTAGCAGGCTACCATGTGCGTCGGGCTGACGTAGATCTCATGCGGATACTCGCCCTTGCACTGATCCACGCACTTCTCGCAGCGATCGCGGAAGTAGCAGTAGTCGGGCATGTTGACGGGGTTCGGAACCGAACCCGGAATGCTGTAAAGCCGGTCTACCTTGCGATTGACAACGGGCTTGGAAGCCATCAGACCGATGGTGTAGGGGTGGCAGGGGTTGTGGAACACTTCGCTTGCGGTACCGCGCTCAACGATACGGCCGGAGTACATGACCACAACATAGTCCGCCATCTCGGCGATAACGCCGAGGTCGTGGGTTATGAGCATGATGCTCGAATTGATGCGATCCTTGAGGGTGCGCAGCAGGTCGAGGATCTGTGCCTGAATGGTAACGTCAAGAGCCGTGGTGGGCTCGTCTGCGATGATGAGCTTCGGGTCGCAGGCAAGCGCCATAGCGATCATAACGCGCTGACGCATACCGCCGGAGAGCTCATGCGGATACATCATGTAAACGCCCTCGCTGTTTGCGATGCCGACCATCTTGAGCATCTCGATGGTGCGGGCCTTGACCTGCTCATCCGTCCAATCGGGGTAGTGGAGCTCGAGAACCTCGTTGAGCTGTTGACCGATACGGAAAACGGGGTTGAGGGAGGTCATGGGCTCCTGGAAGATCATCGCGATCTTCGAGCCGCGAAGGGTCTGCATGACCTTGGTGGGGGTGTTCGCAATGTCGTAGACCTTGCCGTCGCCTGCGTTGAAGCGGATCTGACCTTCAACAGTCTGACCCTGCGGACGCTGAACGAGCTGCATCAGCGAAAGGGAGGTAACGGACTTGCCGCAGCCCGATTCGCCAACGATGCCGACGGTCGAGCCCTGAGGAACGTCGAAGGAAACGCCGTCTACAGCGCGAACGGTGCCGATGTCGGTGAAGAAGAACGTGTGTACGTTGTCGAACTCGACGACGTTGTTTTCATCACGCATCTTGGTCATGTATTCGGAAGGATCGACGTGCTTGCGATTGCGCTTTTTCTCGATCGCTTTCGTGATCTTGCGATTCTCACGGGAAATCCTTGCGGATTCTTTCCTGGAGATATAATTTACGCCTTTTCTCTTTGCCATAATATTACCTCACTTAGCGCTTCATCTTTGGGTCGAACGCATCGCGGAGACCGTCGCCGACGAAGTTGAAGCCGAGAACCGTCAACAGAATGAGTATGCCGGCGGGGATCCAGATCCAAGGAGCGGTCGACATGATGTGCATATCGGTCGCCTGGTTGACGATCGAACCC
Source organism: Clostridia bacterium (assembly GCA_017553815.1). The sequence goes on along the minus strand of JAFZJT010000115.1, from coordinate 8,048 downwards.
CAGGAAGCCATCGGGTACTTAACGCCGAGACCAAGGAAGCCGAGGGTCGCCTCGGTTAGAATGGTCGAACCGAGAGCGCTCGTTGCGTTAACGATGAGCAGAGGCATGACGTTGGGAACGAGGTGCTTGAAGATCCTGCGGCTGGTGCGGATACCTGTAGCTTCGGTAGCAACCATGAAGTCCTGCTCACGGAGGGAGAGGATCTGACCGCGAACGATACGCGCGATGCCGGTCCACCCGAGAATACCGAGGATGACCATCGTTAGGAAGAGTCGAGTGGTGGGAGATACCGAGAAGCTATCCATGATAGCACCGAGAATCATCAGCATGGGGTAGAACGGGATGGCGTTGAACAGTTCAACGAAACGCATCAGGATCGTATCAACAACGCCGCCGAAGTAACCTGAGATACCGCCGACAACAACGCCGATGATGATCTCAAAGAACACGACCACGAAGCCGACGATGAGTGAGACGCGGCCGCCGTACATAAGACGGGTCAGAACGTCCATACCGTTGACCTCTGTACCGACGGGATGCTTAAGCGTAGGCGGTGCGCAGCGGTCAAAGACATTGTGCGTCTGCATGGTCTTGACGTAGTAGTTCTCGTTCACTATCTCAATAACAGCATCGGTTTCTTTACCGTACTGATCGACAAAGGTGAACTCCTTATTTTGGTTGTTCATAGCGTCACGAAGCTTGGTTGAAAAGTCCTCGGTGAGCTCGAACTTGGTGCTTCCGTAGATAATGTTGGAGGCGAGAACGACGTCGTCGCCCGCAGCATTCTGAATGGAAGTCGTGTTGTCGGCTTTGGAAATCGTATAGGTCTCGCCGTCATACTCAAAGGTATTGCTGCTTTCGGCCTCGGCGCTTTTCAAAGCATAGATAAAGTTAAAGTCGGAACAAAGGGTATCGTATTTTGTTGCAACGCGATTAAACGAAGTAACGACTGAGATCGCGGGCTGATTTTCGTAGGAAACGAGATAATCGTTCTCAATCTCCTCGATTTTAAAGCTCTTGTCCTCGAAGGTGAAGTCACTGCTGTTATCTTTGATCGCGGTCTTTATCGCGGTTTTGAAGCCCTCAGCATCGGTGATCAAGGTAAGGAAATCCTTATCGACCTCAATCTCAGCACCTTCGTCGTTCTTCTCCTTGGACTTGATGGTCAGGGAGTGGAACTCGCGAACAATATCGAAAAGCTTGGTACCGTCGCTTGCGGAAAGAGTGAAATCGTTCATCACATCACCGCCGATGGTGTAGGTTTCTCCCTCGCGGGTGACGGAGGTTTCGCCGGACTTAATAGCCGATGCAACGTTCTTGAGGAACACGGTATCCGCCTGAAGAGCGGATACTCTGCCGGACAAGGGAGAGTAGCTGGAGTAGGATGATACGGCAGTAGGCTCGTTGGCGGGAGCAAAGTATTTGGTCTCGACCTTCTTAGACTCGATGGAGATGGTGGTGCCGTTATAAGCCAACTCGGTGCCGGGTTTATCCTGTGCTGCGTTCTCTCTGATAGCGGTCAGAAGAACGTCGTCAACGTAAGTTTCGTCATACCAGCCAACTTCACCGCGAACAGCGGTCGCGATATGAACCGTTCCGTAGATAGCACAGCTCGGCTTCTTGGGATCGGGATTGATGACTTTGAGAGTATAATGATCCTTTCCTGCGGTGAACGGGATCTCTTCGCCAACAGTCAGAACATAATTGCCCGAAGCATCCTTCTTTTCGCCAAGCGCCTTAAATACAGCGGTATTGAGCGCTGAGTTTCCGCCGGGATAGAATATCGCGTCCTTAACGAAATTACCCGTTGCATAGTCTCCGAGTCGTTCGTCTTCGCTGAAGAAAACCTGCGCGATCTCGTAGGGGGTGAAGAGCGGTCCCACGAAAGCGAAAAGGAACATGAAAACAAGAATGATTATTCCGAGAACGGCAAGCTTGTTGCGAATGAATCGCTTGAAAACAAGCATACCGGGGGATAACACTTTAACGCGGCGCGCATCGTCAAGAGCGAGTTCTTCTTTTTGCTGAAGCACTTCCTGCTTTTTTGGTTCTGTGACCTTACTATCTTTAGCCATAAAAGTACCTCCTTAATTGACGCGGACACGCGGGTCTACAACTGCGTACATGATGTCTGCAAGGATCAAGCTGACCTGAGTGAGAACCATCAGAAACGTGGTGTAGAACATGGCAAAGGGGATGTCGCCCTGTTGCATTGCAGTAAATGATTTATAACCGATACCGGGGATCTGGAAGATCGTCTCCGTGATCATAGCGCCGCCGAAGAAGCTCGGGAGCAGACCGCTGAAGATCGTGACAAGAGGTATCAACGTGTTGCGGAAGGCATGCTTGTTGACAACAACCTTCTCGTTAAGACCCTTCGCCCTTGCGGTACGGATGTAGTCGGAGTTGAGAACCTCGAGCATGTTGGTTCGGGTGAAACGCATCAGACCGCCGATGGAAAGAAGCGCAAGTGTCAGAACGGGCAGAACAAGATGTGCCACAGTATCAACGAGTGTTCCGTGGCCTACCCACCAGCCCTGTCCGCCTTCAAGTCCATACAGCGGGAGCCAGCCCAGCTTGACCGAGAAAACATACTTGAAGACGGTGCCTATATAGAATGAAGGCAGGGAGATAGCCGCAAGCGCAAAAATTGTGACTGCATAATCCGTGAGATGGTACTGCTTGCGAGCCGCAAGGATACCGAGCGGGATAGCGATCAAAACTTCAACGATAAGCGTAATGACGTTCATAAGAACGGACCACCAGATGACCTCGCTGAACACCTTGGTAACCGGCTTCATGTACATCCACGAATTGCCGAAGTTGCCGATGATGGCATTTCCAAACCATTTGATGTAGCCGGTGAAGATGTCGGAATTCATACCGTACTGAGTTTTCAGAGCATCAAGCATATCCTCATACTTGATCCTGCCGTTGGAGCCCTGTGCAAGCGCTCGCGCCATCTGAGTGAGATAACTGTCCGGAAGACAGCGAATGACCGCATAAGTAACAAAAGCGCCAAGTATGACGATCAAAATACCTAATAAAATTCGTCTAACGAGGAATTTCCACATGTATACCACCCTCTCGCGGCTCCGGAACCGCGTAAATTTGCCGGAATTCCAGTTGAGCCCACCGATAGGGTGGGCTCAACTGTATCGCCCTGTGGGCTAACAGCCCGCAGAACCTGGTTGATTCATCAGTTAGTTCATCTCGAGCTTCTCGATATCCCTCATCCAACTCCAGAACGTGGTGATGTCGGGAGTAAGGGTGGAGATGTTGATGCGCTCGGTACTGAATACGACGCAGTTCTGACGCTGGTAAGCGGGGATCTCAACTGCCCAATCAACGATGATATCAAGGCACTGCTTGTAAACGGACTTACGGAAGCTCTGGTCATCGGAAGTACGTGCTTCCATGATCAGCTCATCAAGCTCCGCATCGGCAATGTGGTAACGGTTGGAGTCGGTACCGCCGGCGCCGGTTACGTTATTGCTGTGGTAGATCTGATACATATCGGGATCGATGCTGGAACCCCAGGCTGCGCACCAGAGATCCTGATCGTCAGCGTTGAGACGCTTCCAGAGGTAGGAGGTGTCGGAGGGATCGTTGATGGAGATCGTGATGCCGACCTTGTCGAAGGCGTCGCGAGCCATAGTGAGGATCTGGTAAGAGGGGTGATCGCCCTTACCGTCGCCGCCGATGATGACTTCAAACTCAGTCCTTGCGCCGGCGGGAGCAGCGGTGATCTTGCCGTCCTCAACGGTGTAACCTGCAGCCTTAAACCAGGTGAGAGCAGCTTCCATAGCGGCAGCGTACTTCTCGTCTGCGGTCATGCTTGCGGTGTAGATGTCGTTGCCGTCGGCGTCAGTGGAGAACGCGATCTTGTAACCGGGATCGGAGGCCTGAGGAGCCGCCCAAGAGGTGTTGGAGATCGGGTACTGGATGACGGAAGCGGCTTCGCCGTAGTAGGAATCGAACGCAACTTCGCGGTAAACGGCGAGAACGGTTGCAAGACCCTTGCGCAGAGCCTTGGATGCGTCGGAATCGGGTACGCCGCCAACGTTGACGTTGCCCGCGCTGATGCCGATGTAGCCGTAGCCGAGGTTGTCGACCTTGCTGGTGGTGATGATGGGACCGGTGATGTTGTCGTTGCCGTTGATACCCTTGACTTCATTGAAGCGGTCGATGGAACCGGTCATTTCGCCCGCGTCGGCGTCGCCGGTCTTGATAGCGGTAGCAACTTCAGCGGAGGTGGTCTCCTTGAACTTAATGGTCTTGATGATGGGCTCGCCCTTGTAGTAGTTGGGGTTGGCCTTGAAGGTAACGACCTTGTTCTCGAAGGACTCGAACATGTAGGGGCCGGCGCCCATGGGACGCTCGGTCTTGGCCTGCTGAGTGCTCAGATCGTTGAAGTCGAAGCCGTACTGACCCTTCTCGGGATTCCACTTGGCGGTATCGCCATAGTAGTGCATCGGGGTGATGGTGATGCCGAGGATGGAGTAAACAGCGGGAGCTTCGTAGCCGTTAACGGTGATCTCAACGGTGTAATCGTCGAGCATCTTGATGCCGCTGATCTCGGTGATACCGTCGGCGCTCATGTCAGCGTCCTTGGGGCCGTAGATACCGATGAGGTTATCCTTCGCAAAGGTGAAGATGGGAGCCCTTTCGTTGCCGGTCTGCTCTTCATTGTAGAACTCAACGGGATCGTCTTCGTAAGCTGCCTTGGTGAGCTCAACATAATCTTCAACGGTGGGGAACTCGTTCACAAGGTCATAGGTCTTCAGACCGAGAACATCGGTGATAGAGCCGTCCTCATTGAGTTCTGCGAAGTTCCACATAGCCATACCGAGAGCAACCTTGAGGCCGTCGCTTGCGGCGATCTCATCGGGGGTCTTGCCAAGGTACTTGGTGGTGTAGGCTTCGTTTTCGCCATAGTTATTGACGCAGTAGTCAACGATGCAGGAGCAGGTCTCGGTCCACATTTCATCGATCCAACCCCAGAAATCGTTGTAGATTTCCTCGGAGTAGAGGTCGTTCTGAACGTAGCCTTCGCCGCGGCCTTCTTCGAGCATGGTGTCAGCCATCTCCGCATACTTCTCGTAAACCGCATCGGAGGTCTGGGTGCGCCAGTTGCGCAGACCAACGATATCGTAGGAGCTGAGGGAGTTGGATCCAACATAGGAAGGATCGAGGTAGGTGTAGTAGGTGAAGAGAATGTCCTTCGCGGTAACAGGCTCACCGTCGGAGAACTTGAGGTCCTTGCGGATCTCGGTGGTGTAGACGGTCTGGTCGCCGTTCTTCTTAACGGAGAGGTTGGCGGGACCGGTGTAGAGATAGTCGGTGCCGTTGTAGGCGATGGTTTCACCTTCGATCGCGTTGAAGATGATAGCGCCCATACGGTCGGTGACCATCATGTCGAGGCCGCACAGACCGGCGACGTCGCTGTCATAAACGGTCTCGGAGTAGAAGGGGCTGAACTTCTGGCTGAATGCGCCATAAGCAACAACCAAGGGTTTGTCGGGGACGGGGGTTGCATCCGCGGGCTTCTCGGTCTCGGGCGGGTTGGTTTCATCGCCGGAGGGAGTTTCCGCAGGATCGGGGGTGTTCTTCGCTTCGTCGGTGGTCTTGGGTTCGGGAGTGGTATCGTTGGGCTTGGGTGTACAAGCCGCGAATGCACCGAGAACCATGACTGCTGCGAGCAGAACTGCAAGGATTCTACTGAGTTTACGCATTTTTTTCCTCCTAAAAAGTTATTGTGCGTATGGAAACACCTGTCGATCGCGGCTTCGTGCTCGGTCTGCGCCGCCCTTTCGGACGCCGCGTTCAGGGCGTTCGACCGCTTTCTTCAAATGGTTTTCCCCAAGGGGATCAAAGCTTTGTGTTGTTTTCAAGCTCCTCTGTGCGAACACTCTTCATCAGCCTGTTGATGATGAAGCTTGACGCGAGTGCGGCAGCGATGCATAAAGCAAACAGCGCGTCGCGAACCGTGTAGGGGGCGGGGGGCGCGAACACCTTGAACAGGGCAAGCGCCCAGTAAACGATGAGCCCAACAGCCGCCAATAAAACTATTACTATACATATAACGGATGAAGTCTTCAAACGGATGAAGCTTTTGTCAAATTTTATACGCTCCAGCTTTCCCTTCTTCGAGGAAAGCATGAGCGCGCTCATCACTTCGTAGGTGATGGGGAAGAGCGCGGTTACCATCGGGAGGATGTACCATTTATTCTCGGTCGGAGGAGGAAGGATGAAGAGCGAAAACAGAACTGCGAAAAGCGTAACGGCCACAAGTATCCGTGCGATGAGCACGATGCGCTTCAGCTCGGCCGCGTCGTTCAGCGGGCATATCCATTTGCCGATATAGACAATGCGCTTTTCCTCTCTGCCGCCGGGGCCGAGGATGGGCGTTGTCTTATAGTCGTTCGTGTATCTGTACCGTCTGCCGACAAGCTTTCCCAATGCGTTTTCCTCCGCAATAATACCGCGAATAATGAAGTTTCCCCGAAATTCGGACAAGCCAAACAATGGGCATTTAAACATCCGTCAGTGTGATTATAGCATATTCTGAATTGGATTTCAACAGTTTTCTCCCAAAGGAAAACGGAGGGGCTCCTTAAATGAAATGCATTGAAAAAATCGAATGTTCACTTCAAAAAAATCGATCATTCACTCATTGAACGGACGGATTGCAATCTAATAGGTAGGAAAGCCTGCATTATATGTCGAAAAATCCCATAAAAAGAATCAGTCGTTTTTATGCTTGAAACGGCGAGGCTTTTCTGTTATAATCGGATACGGATCAAATTAAAATACATTATAAAATAGGAAGCAACTGCGAGAGAGGTACTTTCTGCCCCTTTTGCGGCGGCTTTCCGAAAAGGGTTTATTAAATGAAAGAATTCAGCGTTTTCGATATAATTGGCCCGCGCATGGTCGGACCCTCCAGCTCGCACACGGCGGGCGCGGTGCGGATAGGTCTTGTTGCGCATAAGCTTTTGGACGGCGAGTACCTGAAGGAAGTTCAGCTCACGCTCTACGGCTCGTTTGCCGAAACGGGCTTTGGACACGGAACCGACAGAGCGCTGCTCGCGGGCGTGCTCGGCGTTGAGCCCGACGATTCGCGTGTGCGCTTTTCCATGCTGCTCGCTCGAAGCGAGAATATCTGGGTCGAGATAAAAAAGGGCTTGGAGGACGCGGAGCATCCGAACACCGCGAAGATCTACGTTCGCACCGTGTCGGGCAGGGAGTTTACGGTTGTCGGCGAATCCGTCGGCGGCGGCAATATCGAGATCGTCGAGATAAACGGGATGCAGGTATCCTTCACCGGCGATTATCCGACGCTCATCGCGTTCTATACGGACGTGCCCGGCGTTATCTCGAAGGTGACGGCGATCCTCGCGAGGGAGCATATAAACGTTGCCTTCATGAAGGTTTTCAGAAGCGCGAAGCGAAGCGGCGCATGCATGGTCATCGAGACAGACGCACCGGTGCCGCAGGGAAGCATCGAGCTTATTCAGCAGGAAGTTGACGGAATAGAGGAGATCTGCACGGTATGAAATACGCTTTTTCAACAGGAGAGGAACTGAGATCGCTTTGCGAAAGCGAAGGCCTGAGCATCGCGGAGGTCATGATACGGCATCAGCTCGAGATCGACGAGCGCTCGCGCGATGAGATAGTGAACGAGATGTTCGAGAATCTCATGACCATGCAGCGCTCGATAAGCATCGGCTTCGAGGAAAATCAGGAAACGATGACGGGCAACGCGGGCGACAACGCCGAAAAGCTGCTCGCTTTCGCCGACAAGGCGAACATGGGCTACGACATGGCCCGCATCTGCGCTGCGGCGCTTGCCGTAACGGAAGTCAACGCCTCGATGGGCAAGATCGTCGCTGCGCCTACGGCGGGCTCGAGCGGCGTGCTTCCAGCCGTGCTCATAATGTGCAGTGAAAAACGCGGCTTCACCGATATGGATCTTGTGAACGGCTTATTTGCTGCGGGCGCAGTGGGCATAATAATCGCAAGGAACGCGAGCATCTCCGGCGCGG
>JAFZJT010000114.1 GCA_017553815.1 Clostridia bacterium | reverse complement strand
GAGTTATGGCAGTACTTCTTGCCGAAGTCGAGGCGGTTTATGCAGCGCCAGACTATCTTTTTCTTGCCGGATGCCGTCCATGTGCATCGGCGGTAGGGCGTTCCGCATTCGCCGCAGATCAGAAGCTCGGTCAGCGCGTACTTGCTTGAGTATTTGCCCTGCTCGGTAGTAGTGCCTTTCTGCTTGACCTTGCGCTTTCCGGCGCGCCTTGCGAGCTCCTCCTGTGCCCTTGCGAAGGTGGCGGAGTCTATGATCGCGGGATGGTTGTTTTCCACATAGAATTTCTGCCTCTCACCGTTGTTGACCTTGACCTTCTTTGTGAGACAGTCAACGGTGAAGGTCTTATTGAGGATCGCATCGCCCTTGTACTTCTCGTTTGAGAGAATGGACTTTATCGTTCCGTTGCCCCAGACCTCCTTGCCGCAGGGAGAGGGTATGTTTCTTTCGGCAAGGTATGCCGCTATGCCGCCGAAGCTGTCGCCTACAAGGAATCGTTCATAGATGAGTTTGACAACAGCCGCCTGTTCGGGATCGATCTCGGGGGTTCCGTCCTCGCCCTTTCTGTAGCCTATGCTCCGTTTGTAGTTGAACGGCACCTTGCCCTCCCGAGCGCTCTGAGCCTTACCCCATTTGACGTTTGCGCTTATGTTCTCGGATTCGCTTTGTGCAATGGAGCCGTATATGGTTATGTAGAACTCCGCGCCGGGGTCTATGCTGTGGATGCCCTGTTCCTCGAAGAACACGTCGATGTTCAGTTCGCGGAGCATTCGGACGTATTTCAGGCAGTCTACGGTGTTCCTTGAGAAGCGGCTTATCGACTTGGTGATTATCATATCCACCTTGCCGCGCTTGCATAGGCGCATCAGCCTATTGAACTCATCGCGCTTTTTAACGCTCGTGCCGGTTATGCCTTTATCCGCAAATATCCCTACGAGCGACCACTTGGGTTCGCTTTGGATCTTTTCGGTGTAGAACTTTACCTGCACCTCGTAGCTGTTGAGCTGTTCCTCCTGTTTGGTGGATACTCGGCAGTAGGCGGCAACGCGGATCTGCCTGTATTCACTCTTAAGCTTTTCCTGTGGGTTGACCGTTGCCGGTATTACTCGGACTACCTTTGCCTGTTCCATCCGCTCACTCCTTTTCTATGATCTGTTCGTTTATCAGTCGGATGCCGACCGTTCCGTCCGCATCCAGCAATATGCTTTTGACCGTTCTGCCGAACAGCTCCTTTGAGAAATCAGAAAGCAGACCCGATTTCTCAAGGTCTGCTCTCAATCTTTTCGATATGTATGGTTTTGAATCTATGCTCATGTATTTCAGCGATGCCCGTTCAAGCATATTCTTCACAAGTGCTTTTCTGTCGAAGTCCGAAGTGTCGAGCATACGGCCGATCTCATTTTCCAGCTTTCGCAATCCAAGGGGTGTTGCGCTTTGCCGTTCTTCGATCCGAACTCTATCCGGCTCGGATATCAATGAGTTCATAAGCTCCGTTATATCGGCAAGCAGGCTGCTGTCGGCTTTTCTTACCCTTATGCTGCAGCTTTCGCCTGAGCATATCCAACATTGCTCTATCCTTTGGCGCGTATCGGTCTGCCGCTTCATCTCCGAACCACAGCTTGCACAGTAGACCTTTACTCCGAGCTTATATATCTCCTTCTTTCTGTCCGTTCCGTTTTGAGTGTTGCGTCCGTTCTTTATGCCTACGCTCGCTTCATATTCCGCTCGGTCGATTATCATCGGATACTCGTCTTTGCCTGTATAGCGCTCATCCTCGATGATCCTTTTGATTCGAGCCTTGTTCCAGCCGGTTATGCCGGGCAGATATTCGATCCTTCGCTCGTTAAGGCTCTCGGCTATGGACAGAAGGGAGCTTCCAGTTCTGTATGCCTTGAATATGCCGATCACGGCTTTGCTCTCATAGGGTGATATCTCCGTTTTACCGTTCACTATTCTGTATCCGAACGGTATCCTTCTGTTCTTCACTTCCTTCTGCACCTGCCTTTCTCCTTTATTTCTTCCGTCAGAACTATGCCTCCGAGCAGGGTGAATGTGAGCTTCGTATTATCCATAACCGTTATGCTCTGCACCACCTGCTCGAACAGGGTTTCGTCGACCTTTTCGCTCGGTTCGTATGAAGCTATGAGTTCATCGAGCGCTTGAAGGTTCTCGATCAGATCTTCTTCATCGTCCTCGGATGTTGCCTTTCGCCTTGCTATGCGAAGCTCGGCTATACTTGCGTTGATCTCGCCGGACTGCGCGGCGAACTCTGCGGAGTTAAGCACTCCGCTTGTATGCAGCCTTGCAAGCACATGGTTTCGCGCAGCAAGGTCGGCTATCCTCCTGCCGATATCGCACACTTCCTCATTTGCTCCGTACTCGCGCTTTTTCATCTGCTCGAGCTGCCTTATAAGTGTTCCTATGATCGCCTCTCGGTTGTCCTTGAGCTTGTACAGCATTGTGAGGTAGGTGTCGAACACCATGTCTTCGCGGACACGGCGTATGGCGCAGGCTGTTTCTCCGGAAGCCCGTCCGGAACACATCCAGTAGGCAATGCCGCCTGTCGTTTGTTTTCTAAAAGCCCTTCCGCATTCGGGGCAGCGCATAAGCCTCGTAAGCGGTGAAGATTCCCGCCTGCACTTCTTTTCTGTGCCGTTCTTCTTTTTCAACTCCTGCGCGGCATAGAAGACCTCTTTGCTGATTATCGCTTGGTTCGCGTTCTCAACATAGTATTTTGGCTTTTCGCCGTGGTTTCTGATCCTGCGGTAGGGAAGTGCCTCCGTTGTGTATGCCTGCTGCAGCACCGCATCTCCCATGTACCGCTCATTGTCGAGGATGTAGAGGATCAAAGTGTGACGCCACTTCTCGCCGTCCCTCTTTCTCGGTGCGCTGGTCTTGTTTAGAAGCTTTGCTATGGTGCTTGCTCCTACCCCTTGAAGGTAGAGGTCGAATATCCTTCGTATGATCTCCGCTTCCGCTTCGTTTATCACAAGTTTTCCGTCAACAAGGTCGTAGCCGTAAGCGGGGGAGCAGGTGTTGAACTCTCCCGACTCCATACGCTTTTTGTAGCTCCAGCGCATATTCTCGGATGTCGCAATGCTTTCCTGCTGTGCCGCAAGCCCGGGGAAGGTTACGATCAGCTCCATGTTCATCTTGTCCGTATCGATGCCCTGTTCCTCGAAGTATACGCCTATGCCCATTTCCTTGAGCATACGGAGCATTGTGAGAAGCTCATGGGTGTTCCTTGCGAAGCGCGATACCGACTTCGTCACGATCCTGTCGATCTTTCCTCTTTTGCAGTCCCGAAGCATGCGGTTCAGCTCGTCGCGCTTTTGCATGCTCGTTCCGCTCAGCCCTTCATCGGCATAGATATCCACAAGGCTGTATTCGGGATGATTCTTCGCGTAGTCCGTGTAGTACCTTATCTGTGCGGCGAAGGAGTGGAGCTGATCCTCGGAATCGCTCGACACACGACAATAGGCTGCAAGCCTTATGGGTTCATTCGATTCCGGTTTTACCGGTGTGATCTCGGTTATGTTCATTTCGTTGACCTCCTTTCGTCTATATTTGCTTTTTCACAACACAACATATACCACAAGAGTTCAATACAATCCAGCGAAAAATCGAATATTTTTATAGTTTTTTCGGATCACGCGCAGTTTATCTTCACATCATAGTGTTTCTTGCTTATCGCCGCGATCCTGTTGTATTCTTCTTCCGTTATGAGCTTCATTCTCAGCAGAATGTTGAGCATATTCAGGCTGTAAAGGAACGAAGCGTTGTTGATATCAGCGTTTGCTCTTTTATTCATGTTTCGTGGGCTCCTTTCACAAAAGGCATCAATACTTTGCCTGTATTTATGATCGTTCTGTTAACGGTTGTTTTTTGTTTCCTCGCCTGTTATAATGGATATACTTATTAGAGATTAGCACCGAATTGCACATCAATTCGGTGTTTTGAGGAGGGCATGGAGTATGCTGTTTCAATTGATCGCCGAAGCCACGGAATGCGATTACAAGGAATCCGTTGAGATCAAAAAGCCGAAGAGCTGGCTCAAAAGCGTAAGCGCCTTTGCAAATGGCATAGGCGGCACATTGCTGTTTGGCGTAGCCGATGAAAGAACCATCGTCGGTCTTTCGGACGCGCAGGCGGATGCGGAGAAGATATCCGAACTTATCCGTGAACGCATATCACCTTTGCCCGAAGTAAATCTTTCTACCTTTGAAGAAAACGGCAAAAGCATTTTGGCGCTCAAGATCAAATCCGGCCGCAACACGCCGTATTACTATTCTGCCGATGGGATCAAGCAAGCTTTTGTTCGCGTTGGCAATTCCAGCGTTCCGGCACCCGATCACATTCTAAAAGAGCTTATTCTCAAGGGCAACAATCAGACTTTTGATTCTCTGCCTACCGAGCACATGAAAGAGGAATACAGTTTCACGCTGTTGGAAGCAACGTATCTGCAGCGCACTCGGCTTCGTTTTGCCGAGAACGACTATCTCTCCTTCGGTCTCATCAGCCCCGATGGGCATCTTACTCATGCCGGAATGCTTCTTACCGATCAAAAATCGGTTTTCAACTCCCGCATCTTCTGTACCCGTTGGAACGGGCTTGATAAAACGTCCATTTTTGATGATGCCGTAGACGATAAAGAGTTCGAAGGCAACCTGATCTATCTGCTGCAAAACGCCGTTGATTTCATAAGGAATAATTCAAAGGTTCGTTTTGTTAAGGCAGCCACCGAACGGATAGATAAACCTGATTATGCGGAGCGAGCCTATACCGAGGCGCTTGTCAATGCACTGATCCACCGCGACTATATCGTTATGGGCAAAGAGATACATATCGATATGTACGATGACCGTCTTGAGATCGTATCCCCCGGCGGAATGTACGAAGGTAAACCCATACAGGACAGGGATATCGGCTCCATCGCTTCCGCAAGGCGAAATCCCGTTATTGCCGACCTGTTTCACCGCATGCGATACATGGAACGCCGCGGATCGGGCTTGAAGAAGATCCTTGAAGCTACGTCACAATTGCACGGATACACCGAGGAACTGAAGCCGCAGTTTCTTTCGACCGATACGGATTTCGTTGTGATTCTCAAAAATGTTAATTATAACTTAGGTGCTTGTGACCAAGTTACTGACCAAGTTAGTGACCAAGTTAGTGACCAGGTTGCTGACCAAGATATTGCGGCAAGAATCCTGCAATTCTGCACAGTACCCAGAAGCAAGAAAGAAATATGTCTGCATTTGGGTTACTCCAATCTCACACACTTCACGAAGAAGTTCCTCTCGCCGCTGATAGAAAGAGGCGCCTTGTTGCCAACGGAGAAGAAACCAAGCAGCCGCAATCAAAAGTATGTGAAAGCATAGGCTGCAAAGCTGCATTCACAGCAGCACCTCCATAGTCTTTATACCGAGGCTGGTGATTATTGCATTATCCACCTTGCCCATAGCGGTTTTGCCTATGGTGTCCACAAAGTAGGTAAGGCGCTGCTTGTCGATCGTTCTTATCTGTTCGAGCAGTACGACAGAATCCTTCATAAGCCCCTTTGCCTTGATTCGCACATGAGTGGGAAAGTATGTATTGGGCTTCGCACTCGTGATCGGTGCGATTATGGTGGTATTTGCGTATTTGTTGCCGATATCGTTCTGCAGAATGAGAACGGGACGAATGCCGTCCTGCTCGCTTCCGATTATGGGCGCGAGATCCGCACAATAGATCTGACCTCTTTTAACATTTTTCATTTTCTTCCTCCGTAAGTAAAGACCGCCGCCAGCATCCAAATGATATGAACGGCGGTCATTTTGGTATTGATCGTTTAATTCATTGGTTCAATCGATATTCGTCCTCGACT
>JAFZJT010000113.1 GCA_017553815.1 Clostridia bacterium | reverse complement strand
GTCGGCTTGAAGCAGAAGCTGTCGCCCTTGTTGAGCTTGAGCCTTCTTTCGCCGAGAACCAGAACTATGCTTCCGGAAAGCACATAACCGAACTCCTCGCCCTCATGCGGATCGTCCTCGTATGTGGAGCCTCCCGGCTCGATGGTCACGAGTATCGGTTCAAGCGCGTTCTTTTGAGCGTTCGGAACGAGCCAGCATATCTTGGAATGCAGCTCGTCGTCGCAGCTCTCGAACATATCGTCGGGCGTGAAAACGACTTTCTCGTTGTCATCGCTCGAGGTGAAGAAAGCGGCGGTGTCGGTGCCGAGCGCCTCGAGGATATCCACGAGCGTTGCGATGGATGGGGAGGTGAGGTTTCTTTCAAGCTGTGAGATGAATCCCTTTGAAAGCTCGGTGCGCGCCGCGAGCTCCTCCTGAGTGAGTCCGAGCTTGAGCCTGGTTCGCTTGATCTTTGCTCCGATATCTACCATCTTTTCGCCTCCTTTCGCCGAAAAAGACCGCATAAGCGGAATAGAGCGGATCAGTTGAGTGAATTCAACGCAAAAACCGCATTTGCGCCGGTAACGGCCTAGTAAACAGCGTGTTTAACGCCATCAAGGCGCGTGTGTAAGTTAAATAAACTTTGAGTTTAACTTCACTAAACAACAGATGATATTAAACCATTATTCAGCGCGTTTGTCAACACTTCGACAACAATATACATTTGCGGGAAAAACCGTTGGTTCGTTTTAGCTTTTTATAACACCCGGCGTCCGCTTTTATCGATGGCGGCTTCACGATGCGCCGCAAGCTTCATCAAAAGCGCGTTTGGGGGATCGGAGCGCATTTTTTGAGAGTGCGCGGAGCGCTCAAAAAAGCAATTTCAAGCATCCTCGGCGCAAGTGCGATGCAAAAGAACGGGTGCGCTCCGCGGGCTTTTATACTCCTTGGCGCAAAAATGCGGGTATCGGAAGAACCTGCCGAAAAATAAGATATATTTGAAATTTGGCTTTGCCAAGCCGCCGCGATAGTGCTATAATATGATAGTACACATGCGGCTCGAGCCGCAAATATTTAGGAGGTTCCCTGTATGGTCAAACTCACCATTGATGAAAGTCGCTGCAAGGGCTGCGGTCTTTGCGTGCGCGCATGTCCCAAGAAGATCCTCGAACTTGCAAAGCAGAAGCTGAACGAGAGGGGTTACCATCCCGCTCAGATAACGGATCAGGCGGCCTGTGTTGCCTGCGCAAGCTGCGCAAGAACTTGCCCCGACACTGTTATCACCATCGAGAAAGAATAATAGTAGGAGGAAACGAATATGGCAAAGAAATTGATGAAGGGCTGCGAAGCGGTCGCTGAAGCCGCCATTCAGGCGGGCTGCCACTTCTTCTTCGGCTATCCCATCACCCCTCAGAACGACATTCCCGAGTACATGGCCGCGCGTCTTCCGAAGGTCGGCGGATGCTTCCTTCAGGCCGAGAGCGAGGTTGCCGCTATCAATATGGTCTACGGCGCAGCCGCTTCCGGTGCTCGCGTAATGACCAGCTCCTCAAGCCCCGGAATCAGCCTTAAGCAGGAAGGCATGAGCTATCTTGCCGGCGCCGAGCTTCCATGCGTCGTTGTGAACATGGTTCGCGGCGGCCCGGGTCTCGGTTCGATCCAGCCCTCCCAGGGTGACTATTTCCAGGCAACCCGCGGCGGCGGACACGGCGATTATCATCCAATCGTTCTCGCTCCCTCTTCCGTTCAGGAAGCTGTTGACATGATGCAGGACGCATTCGATCTTGCCGACGTTTACCGCACCCCAGTCATGATCCTTGCGGACGGCATCATCGGTCAGATGATGGAGCCCGTCGAGTTCCACGAGAGCACCAGCAAGCGTGAGCTTCCCAAGAAGGATTGGGCAGCCATCGGCTGGAGTCCCGCTTCCGGCCGTCCCCGCGCGATCGTCAACTCCCTCTACATCGAGGTCGATGAGCTTCAGGAGCTCAACGACAGGCTTCAGGCAAGGTATAAGATAATTCGTGAGACCGAAGCCAAGGCGGAGCTCTACAACACCGACGGCGCTGAGATCATCGTTTGCGCATACGGCACCGTTGCCCGTATCTGCAAATCCGCTATCGCCATCTGCGAAAAGCAGGGCGTTAAGGTCGGTCTTGTCCGTCCCATCACCGTATGGCCCTTCCCCGAGAAGCAGCTCAAAGAGGTTATGGATCAGCCCTCCGTCAAGAAGGCGATCACCGTTGAGATCAGCGCGGGTCAGATGGTGGAGGACGTTCGTCTCACCGTAAACGGCGCAAAGCCCGTTGAATTCTTCGGCAAGCCCGGCAGCTACACGCCCACCGCCGAGGAAATCGCCGAATACATCATGAAATCGAGGGAGGCTTAATTATGCAGACTGTATTTGAGAAAACCCCTATCCTGACCGATGCCATCATGCATTAC
>JAFZJT010000112.1 GCA_017553815.1 Clostridia bacterium | reverse complement strand
GGGAACTGTGACGATACTCGACGAGGGGATGCTGGAGTGTTCAATGGATAATTGAGCCATACGGCTTTCTCATAATTAGACACTTCGTTTATATGCGAAAACACCCGCCTGATGGCAGGTGTTTTCATTTATCGCACTTACAAGGAACGCATATTTATTCCGTTTTGATTTCAGCAGTTTGGTGTTTCCTCTGCTTGAATTTGCATATAAGCTGCGTCATCGAACCCATTGGGCAGAACGAGCACCAGGTTCTCGGCTTAAAAAGAACCATGACTATGAGTCCGATCAGCGTTGATGTGAGCATCAAGCTATAGAAGCCGAAAGCAAACTGAGCGACCCAATCCGGTGCGGGGCGCACGGTGTAGGCCCAGCTCCACGGCACCTTGATGCTCCAAAAGAGTTTGACGACCTCTTTAAGCGAACCGGCGCCGCCGAACACGAGATAGGTTTGGTGGATGATCGTACCGAACATGGCAAGAAAGAAAGCGAGAAATCCGTATCTGAACCATTTCGAGCTCATCCACTTAGGTGTGGGTTTGTTTCGCGAGCATTTACAGTTCTTACCGAGTATGGTGAAAAGCTGCGACCTTCCGCAAAGATGATTGCAGAAAAACTTGCTGCCGCCGAATATCGCGAAGCAAAGCGGGAGAAGAAAGTCTATCATGCCGAGCCAAGCAAAGAGAATGTTGAAAAACCCGAGCGCGAAATAGACGATGGACCATATCCAAAGGTAGTCGTACCATTTCTTTTTCTTCATGCACGCTCCCCCGCTTCCCTATTTAACATGACTATGCAACCTGCGGGGCAGACCTTCTCGCATCTGCCGCAACCGACGCATCTTCCTTCGTCCACGACCGCATAGCATCCGCGCCAAACCTTGACGGCATCCTTTGGGCATTCGTTTTCACACGCGCCGCAGGAAACGCAGCGCTTTCTGTCGGCCTTTGCAAAGTGTTTTGAAGCCATTTCATTCCTCTTTCCCGCAGTGCGCCGCCTTCTCTGCGGCAAGCTTATCCTGCATTACAGTTTGATACAGCCTGTAGCCGCCCGCGAGATTCACGCAGTCAAAGCCATTCTGCGCAAGGATGCGATAGCCGATATAGCTGCGAAGCGCACTTTGGCACATGATATAGACCTTCTTGCCGGCTTCAAGCTCATTTATGCGCTCACGGAGTTCATCCACGGGAATATTGATAAACCCCTCGATATGCCCTCTGTCATATTCGGAGGTCGTGCGCACGTCGAGCAGGATCACGCTTCCGTCGCTGGCGAGAGCTTCAACCTCATGCCAATGGAACTGCTTTACGATGCCTTTGTTGATGTTCTCGATCATGAAGCCCGCCATGTTCACGGGATCCTTCGCCGAGGAATACGGAGGGGCGTAGGCAAGGTCGAGGCGCTTGAGCTCGCTCGCCTTCATGCCTGCACGGATGGCGGTCGCGATAACGTCGATGCGCTTATCAACGCCGTCGAAGCCGACTATCTGCGCTCCGAGCAGTTTATCCCTGCCGCGTTCAAACAGCACTTTCATAGTCATCACCTTGCCGCCCGGGTAGTAGCCCGCATGGTTTGCAGGGGAAAGAAATACCTTCTCATAGTCAATGCCGAGAGCTTTAGCTGTCTTTTCGTTTATACCCGTCGTTGCCGCGGTCATATCGAAAACCTTTATGACGGACGACCCCTGCGATCCGTCGAAGTCGCTCTCAATGCCGCAGATATTGTCCGCAGCGATCCTGCCCTGCTTGTTTGCTGGGCCGGCAAGCGCTATGAGCGAAGGCTCGCCCGTTACAAAGTGCTTAACCTGCACCGCATCGCCGACTGCATAGATATCATCGTCCGAGGTCTGCATTTGCTCGTTTACGAGGATGCTTCCACGAATGCCGAGCTCGAGTCCCGCATCCTTGGCAAGCTTCGTATCGGGAGCAACACCGACCGCGATCACCGCCATATCTGCGCTTACCGATTCGCCCTCTCCAAGCACCGTTTCGATGGTTTTTCCGTTTGATCTAAACGCCGAAACACCTCGCTCAAGCAGAAGATCAATGCCTTTTGCGCGCATCTTCGCATGGATGAAGGCCGCCATATCGCCGTCGAGCTGGTTCATGAGCTGGGGTTGCATATCGACTATTGTTACCCTCGTTCCAAGCTCGCAGAGGTTCTCCGCAAGCTCGACTCCGATAAAGCCGCCGCCGACTATGACAGCGGATTTGGGATTGTTTTTCTCGATAAAGGAATGGATCTTGAGCGTATCCTCGACCGTGCGGAGCGAGAATACGAGCGGATCGTTCACGCCTTCAAGAGGCGGCACAATCGGTCTTGCCCCCGGAGATAGGATGAGTTTGTCGTAGCTCTCTTTGAAGGTTTCGCCTGTTTCGAGGTTTTTAACGGCGACGGACTTTTTCGCCCTATCTATGGAAACGACCTCGTGATGCACGCGAACATCGATGCGGAACCTTTTAAAGAAACTTTCCGGGGTCTGAAGCGTCAGCTCCTCCTCATCCTCAATCGCGCCGCCGATATAGTATGGCAGACCGCAGTTTGCATACGAAACGTAGCCCGAACGCTCGAAAACGGTTATTTGAGCGTTTTCATCGAGCCTGCGAATTCGCGCCGCGGCGGTCGCTCCGCCCGCAACGCCTCCTACAATGACTATCTTTTTCATCATCTTTCCACCTTTCCTTTATAGGCGCTTATGCCGCCGATATTGTTCACCGCCGTGTAGCCCATGCCGACGAGCGCGGCGGTCGCTCTTGCGCTTCTGCCACCGCTCAGGCAATAGACGAAAATCGGCGTATCAAGGCTGTCAACCTCGTTCTCGATATCGCGAATGCGCGAAAGCGGAACGTTTATGCTTTCGGGTATCCTGCCCTCTCTGTATTCATCCTCCTCGCGAACGTCCACGAGCACCGCGCCGGGAGTTGATTTGAACTGCTGTACGCCCGAATTGATATCGGGTGCGCGGAATCTGTCGAAAAAGCCCATTGTTTTTCCTTTCTCAGCCGAGCATGGCGAGTATGGCTTCCTTCGGGCGAACGCCGACGGCCTGATTCACAAGTTTGCCGCCCTTTATCGCCACGACGGTCGGGATGCTCATCACTCCGAACTGTTGTGCGAGCTCGGGCTGTTCATCCACGTTTACCTTGCAGACCTTGATATCGCCGCGCTCCTCGGCAATTTTGTCGATAACGGGCGAAAGCATCCTGCACGGGCCGCACCAGCTTGCCCAGAAATCGATGAGCACGGGCTTTTCGCTCTCCATGACCTCTTTTTTGAAGTTCTCCTTGGTTATAACGTTTACCATATTATTTACCTCCGTTTGACGTTTTCAGTTTAACGCGGTTTGGGCATTTATAATCAAGCCCCTTCGTTGATGCTATTATATGAAAACAGGAAGCACGATACCGTGACAAAATCACATTTTCGACGGAAATATTCCTCGTCGGCTTTTCTTGAATTTTTCGCGATTTGTGATATAATTTAGCGGCATCGAAAATTTCGGAGGCAATATGCTTTCAGTTCTGATAATCGCCGCAGTCAGCCTTTTGGGGCTAATCGCGCTTATATTCTTCAAACCGTCCGTGATAATTCGCGGAAGGTCCATAAATATCTATTGGCTTGCTCCGCTTCTCGGCGCGATCATGCTTGTGTTGTTCGGTAAGCTCGGTATTGATGAAGTCGTGCGCGGGCTGACGAATTCAAGCGGCATGAACCCAATCAAGATACTCGTTTTGCTTATCTCGATGACCATCATCTCCATCTACCTCGACAACGCGGGTTTTTTCAGCTATGTCGCGGCGAGGATGCTTCGCGTTGCGGGTTCAAGAAGCACAGCGCTGTTTTTCCTTCTTTACGCAATAGTTTCGTTTCTGACCTTCTTCACTTCAAACGACATAATCGTTTTGACCTTCACGCCATTTATATGCTATTTCGCAAGAAGCGCGAAGATCGACCCGGTTCCATTCCTCGTTTGCGAATTCGTTGCGGCGAACACCTGGAGCATGGCGCTTATTATCGGCAACCCGACCAATATCTATCTTGCGTCGAACGCGGGGATCGAGTTCTTTTCATACCTTAAAACGATGATTTTGCCGACGCTCGCCTCCGCGCTCGTTTCACTCGGCATAATGTGGCTCATTTTCCGAAAAAAGCTTGCTTTGCCCATCACTCCCGCCGAGGGCAGAGCCACTCTTAAAAACCGATTCCACGTTTACACGGCGCTTTTCCATCTAATCGTTTGCATCGTTTTGATGAGCATCTCGCTCTATATCGATATCCCGATGTGGCTTATCTCGCTCTGCGCCTGCTTGAGCCTAATTGCCTGCTCGTGCCTGTTCACCATCATAAAAAAACGCAGATCGACTATCATGAAGAACACTCTAAAGCGCGCACCTTGGGACGTGATCCCGTTCGTTATCTCAATGTTCGTGATAGTGCTCGCCTTTGAAAAAACAGGGATAACCGAAATACTCTCTTCGTTTCTGATGCGCGGGAGCGCGGTGTTCACTTTCGGCGGCGCATCGTTTTTGAGCGCAAACCTTATAAACAATATCCCGATGAGCGTGCTGTTTTCATCAGTATGCGGCGGCGTTTCCGGGAGTGCTCAAATACAGGCGCTCTACGCCTCCATCGCCGGCTCGAATATCGGCGCGTTTCTTACGCCGATCGGAGCCATCGCGGGAATAATGTGGATGAGTTTATTGAAGCTACAGCGAGTCGAATTCGGATATACCGACTTCATCAAATACGGCGCTGCTGTTTCGATCCCCACCATGTTGACGGCGATCGCGATTCTGAGCATGATTCTTTAAAACATAAAACCCGGTTTGAATTGCGTTCAAATCGGGTTCTTGATAATTGTATCAGCCGGGCGGCCACTGCATGCTGCGCCCACCGAGGATGTGCATGTGCAGATGCTTGACGCTCTGCTGACCGTCCTTGCCGGTGTTCACGACGAGGCGGAAGCCGCTTTCATCGATCCCAAGCTCCTTTGCGAGCTTGACAACGATGGTCTGCATATAGCCGACGGTCTCGGGATCGGCGTCAAGAATGCTGTCGAAATGCTGCTTGGGTATCACAAGCACATGTTCGGGCGCCTGCGGATCGATATCGCGAAACGCGAGAACTTTTTCATCCTCATACACCCTGCTTGAGGGTATCTCACCCGATGCGATGCGACAAAAGAGACAATTCTCCATCGTTTTCCTCCTTTATTTTTTCTATTTGAACCCGCGCAAGCGTATTCGGCGGAAGTTCGGTATCGATGATTGCTTTGACGTAGGTATCGGTGCAGCCGAATGAAGCCCCGTTTTCGGTTTCCTCCACAAGCACGGTCTCTACCCTTCCCAAATACATTGAGATATAAGCGCGCTCAAGCTCCCTTGAGACCGCGATCAGCTCCCCCGCCCTTCGGCTCTTTTCGGCGTTCGAAAGCTGATCCGGCATCGCCGCTGCCTTGGTGCCGCTTCGCCTTGAATAAGGAAAGATATGTGCCCTTGCAAGCGGAACGGCTTTCATAAAAGCTATTGTTTCAAGATGTTCTTTCTCGGTCTCACCCGGGAATCCCGCGATTATATCCGTCGTTATCGCAGTATCCTCTCCGAATGCTTTGCGAAGCGAATCGCAGATCTCAATATACTGCTTTGATGTATAGCCGCGATTCATCCTTTCAAGAACGGTATCCGAGCCGCTTTGAAGCGAAAGGTGGAACTGGCGGCATATCCGCTTCTCCTTCGCAAGCTCCGCGATTATCTCATCCGTCATCAGATGGGGTTCAAGCGAGCCGAAGCGTATCCGCATTATGTTTTCAAGACCCGAGAAGCAATTCACCGCATCCGCGATATTCGTGCCGTCTTTGAAGTCCACGCCATAGCTCATGAGATGTATACCCGTCAAAACTACCTCAACAAATCCCTCGGCATTAAGCTTTTCAGCTTCCGAGCGGACGGAGGCAAGGCTTCTTGAGCGAAGCCTTCCGCGAGCATACGGTATCGCGCAGTAGGTGCAGAACTTATTGCAGCCGTCCTGTATCTTAAGGTAGGCGCGGATCCTTCCCACGCGTGCGGCGGAGAGTTCTTCAAATTCCGTCTCTCTCATTATATCGCGAGTATGGATCTTGAAATTTATTGATTCGGAGTCTTCTCCGAGCGTATCAGCGCCGTCCTCAACGGGTGTGTTAAATAGTTCCTCTATAATTTCAACTATTTTCGAGCGATCCGTGCTTCCGAGAACAGCGTCCACACCATCGATATTGGCCGCCTGTTCGGGACTGCGCTGGCTCCAGCAGCCCGCCGCGATAAGCTTTGCATCGGGGTTCAGCCTGTGCGCCTTTGAGAGCATTTGGCGGGATTTCCTGTCGGCGATATTTGTTACGGTGCAGGTGTTGACGATACAGACATCCGCTATGGAAGGGTCACTCGTTATGCTGTACCCCGCGGCGGAGAGCAGCTCCGCCATCGCGTCGCTTTCGTACTGATTTACACGGCATCCAAGGGTTATGATCGAAATATTCATCCTCAGCCCTCCAGCTCGTACATAAGCATCGCGAGCATAGCCATCCCGGCAGTTTCGGTGCGCAGGATGCGCGAACCAAGTGAAACGGAAAATACGTTTTTGTTTTTAGAAAGCACATATTCGACCTCGGATGGGTCGAAACCTCCCTCTGGACCTATCACTATCGCGATATCCGCGCCCTCTTTGAGCGCAGATTTCTTCGATAACAGAACGTTTTTTAAACTGTTATCGTCCTCATCCTCGTATGCGAGCAAAACAAGATCGAACTCATCGAGCGCACATTCTGACAGGCTCTTTGCATTGATGACCTTCGGCGCGTACGCCCTTCCGCATTGCTTTGCCGCCTCATGCGAAACACGGTTGTACCTCTCGAGCTTTGCGGCATTCCGTTCGCCCTTAACAACGCAGCGTTTCATTTGAACCGGGCAAACGGCAAATACGCCAAGCTCGACGCATT
>JAFZJT010000111.1 GCA_017553815.1 Clostridia bacterium | reverse complement strand
TCGACCTCTCGGACAACTCTCCGTATATTTACCTCGCCGGACGTTTCTCGGAAAAAGGAGAGATTTTGGCGAGAGAAATAGACCAAGTATTCAATTCTGTCTGGCAAAGTTTTTCCAATATATAATAGAAATTTTCCTTTGCCCGCTTCTAAAATCATTCAGCGCTTTCGAGACTTTGAAGCCATTCGGAAGTTGATGCGATTTTTGCGGTCGTTATCGGAACTTAACGGAAGATAAAAACCCTGCTAAAACAAGGAAAAAACAGAGCTAAAACAATGGGTAAAGGATGATTTCAAGGCGGTTTTTGAAAAGTTCGAATAAACCGCCTCACCCCCGAAAATGGGGCGAATTTTGCACGTTGGAGAGATTTTGGAGAGAATTGGGGGTACCCCACCCTTCCATACGCCAACTGGAGAAAACAACATCGTATATAATTTTGGAGAGAATTCCGCAGGCAAACTGCTTTAATTAAGCCCTGACCAACACTCTCGCCGCCAGCAAGTAATACAGAAAAGAGAGTGTTTGTATGAAAGAATTTGATATGTACATAAAATGGATCAGGAGGCAGTATCCCGACTCCATGAACAAGGAACAGTTCTATAAGATTGCCCATATCAGCAAGGCAAAAGCGCGTTGGCTGCTGCAAACGGGGCTTGTTCCCTGCCTCGATACGGGGCGAAAAACCCGTAGGTACACCATCCGAACCGACGACGTGATCGCCTACCTGAAGGACCGCGCAATCAAGCCGCTCAAGTATGAACTGCCTCGCTCGAACGGGCATCGGCCCGGCTATGAGAACCGCGCGCTGTTTATGAGTTTGGACGCGGACGGCCGCGATCGCCTACGAGTGCATTTCGGCGAATACCTCACCGAGTGCGCTGATCTTATCTCCGTCCTCGATACCGCCCGCGCGATCGGCTACTCCCAGAGTGCCGTGGTCAAATGGTGCGTTACGGGCCGAGTCAAAGCCTTCTATTCATCCGGCAAATACCTCATACCGAAGATCTGCCTGCTCGACTACCTTGTGAGCGATGAAGCGATGTGCGTTCGGCAGAAATCGTTTAAGCATGAGCTGATGCTGAAGGAGTTTTTGGATGAATACGGTTGTTAGACCGTATCATTCCGCAAGAACCTCGTACGCTTTCCTGTTCTTTGCGATCAAACGCTTTGAGACCGTAAGCACATCCTCATCGCTTGCAAGCTGTTCTTTTTCGGCAGTGCCGAACTCGATCACAAGGTAGCGAGGGGTGTTGTTTTTGAGGATAACAACAGCTCCCGACTCATCGACCATTCTTGCAACACGGGAGAAATTCTGGTTGGCTTCGGTTATCGAAACAAGGTTGTTGGTATTGATATTCATTTTACCACCTCCGTTTTTTATTTATTATATCACTAAAATAGGATAAATATAACCTATTTGATCGACGGAATTATCTTTCTTCGTTATGATGATGCGATAATATTGAAATGTCATTGATTTGGTGCTGCGATGATATTGAAAGAAGATTGAAAGCATAAAAGGTCGGGCAAATCGTTTTCTTGTGAGAGATAAGAAAGCTTGCAACAATTTGTGAAAATAATACCGAGTTGGCTGCGACAGTATTTTATCAACTATGTATTAAGATGCGCTTATAGGCACAGCGAACATAAACCGGCTGCCAAACGCAAATTATGTGATTCTATACACGTTTTATGTCAAAAATATGTGATCAGTCTTGACTATTGTTTTTTTTACTGTTAAACTGAGTACTGTAAGGACGGTGATAAGTATGAAAAGATATGCCATGCAGGACCTTATTCGCTGGAAGGAGTCTAAAAGAAGAAAACCTCTCGTTATGCTCGGCGCAAGGCAGGTCGGTAAAACCTGGCTGCTTGAGGAGTTCGGCAAGACCTTCCCCGACGGATATGTAAAGATAAACTTCGATAAATCGCCTGAACTGCATCAGTTTTTCAAGTCGACCAAGGATGTTCCGCGGCTCATTCAAAACCTTGCGTTAGCTGTTGGCAGACCCATCACGCCAAATACGCTTATCATTTTTGATGAGATTCAGGAATGTGCGGAAGCGCTCAACGCATTGAAGTATTTCTGTGAAGACGCTCCCCAATACTATGTAGCGAGCGCGGGTTCGCTGCTCGGTTTGATGCTCGCAAAAGGTTTCCCTGTCGGCAAGGTTGATTTTATGCGCCTGTATCCGATGACGTTCGAGGAGTTTCTCGAGGCAAACGGCGATCATAATCTTGTTGAATACATGAGGAGCATCGACTCGATCGAAGCTGTGCCCGAAATGTTCGCAGGGCAGCTTATTGAAAAGCTGAAGATGTACTATATCATCGGAGGCATGCCCGAGGCCGTATCGGTATGGACCGAGGATATGGATATCCGTGAAGTCGATATAGTTCAAAGCGAGATACTCGAAGCATACGAACACGACTTTGCCAAGCATGCCGAACAAAACGATGTGCCTAAGATAAGGCTGATATGGAATTCCCTCCCTTCCCAGCTTGCAAGGGAAAACAAGAAGTTTCTGTACAGCGTCGTTAAAAAGGGCGCGCGGGCCAGGGAGTATGAAAACGCTCTGAATTGGCTGATAAATGCCGATCTTGTCAAAAAGGTATCGCGCATCTCAAAGCCCGGCATTCCGCTTACAGCATACGAGGATCTCGAAGCCTTTAAGATCTACATGGGTGATGTCGGTCTGCTTCGCAGGCACGCACATCTGGCAAGCTCCGCGTTTTCCGAAGCAAACAGGCTCTTTGAAGAATTCAAGGGTGCTCTTACAGAAAACTATGTTATGCAAAGCATCCAGCGAATCCGTGACGGCAGAATCTATTACTGGTCAAAAGCGCCTCATGAGGTAGATTTTGTGATTCAAATCGATAATGACGTATTCCCGATCGAATCAAAAGCCGGGCAGAATGTTCGCGCGACCAGCATTAAGAACTATCTGTCGGAGTATTCCGAACAAACCAAGCTGTGCGTCCGATTGTCTATGCGCAATCTTTCCTTGGACGGAAATATCCTGAATGTTCCGCTATATCTTGCTGATGAGCTCGAACGATTGATCGCAATCGCAGTTTCAGCAAAATGCTGAGATGATAATTCAACGGCAGCACACCCGCGGCTGTTGATGCAGTTTGATAGCCAACATTTCGAGATACTTAATATTGAAATGTCATTGGTTTGGTGCTGCGCTGATATTGAAATGTTGTTTTTATACTCGTCCACAGCGCGCTGAACAGCTTTGCATCAAGCGATGACTACCGCGTCAAGAGGGCGATCGTGCCTGCACGAACGGACCGTTTCCGCGAATGGCAAGATCACGCATCTGCCGATCTACTGTGTTTTGTTCTTCAGAATCGATCTTGGAATGAACGCCGAGGATTCGGCATTGCTGCAATAAAAATAAAGAGGTAAATGCTATGACTATTGAAACCGAACGCCTGCTTCTCATGCCTTTTCTTGAAAGCGATGCCGCGGACGTGTACGAATATCTCAAGGAGCCCGCGGTGAACTGCTTTGCATCCATGAAGCTCGGCTCGCTCGATGAAGCGAGGGCGGAGATGCGAAAGCGCGCCGATGATGCCGAATACTGCTTTGCGATAGTTTTGAAGGAAACGGGCAAGGTTATTGGCGAGATCGACGCCTATCCGGAGAGCGATCCGCACGCGGGTGACGGCTCCCCCGCAGACACTTTCAGCCCGTGCTGGATGCTGAATCTTGACTATGCCGGGAAGGGTTACGCCTACGAAGCCGCGCACGCCTTCTTCGACTATCTTTTCAATGAGAAGGGCGCAAGGCGCATCTACGCCTATACCGAGGATTACAATAAAGCGAGCCAGCGCCTTTGCGAAAGGCTCGGTATGCGCCGCGAGGGTTTGTTTTTGGAGTTCATCTCGTTTGTGAATGAGCCCGACGGTTCGCCGCACTATGAGAATACGTATCAGTATGCCATTCTGAAGAAGGAGTGGCGATGACGGCTGCCGCTTGGCGTTAATACTATGGTTTTTTCAGATCATAAGCGGCAATCAGCAAGTACGCCTCAATCCGACCATTATTGCTCCCCGCACATTCGACAATGCCTCCCTTATCTGGTATGATCGACTCATCACAGAAAAGGAGGCATTTTCTTATGGAGATCACCTACACAAAACGCGGCGACTATTTCTACCCCGACCTTACTCTCCCCGAGCAGTCCGACGAGGACATAGGCCGCTTCGGGCGAATGCGCAAGCGCTATCTCAAGGAGCACCGCAAGGCGCTGTACGCGATCCTAACCGCCAAACTTGAGCTGAACGACCATCTGCGTGAGATCAACCGCCAAGCGGAGGAGCAAATCGAACTTATCATCTCCCGGCTCGCCCAAGCCGAGGGCGTGAACGAGGAACTCAAAGCGCGCGATCAGCTCGGCTGGGTGCAGGCAATGAACTCATGCAGGGCAAGAGCGGAGGAGATAGTTATTCTGGAGATCGTGCTTGTATAGTCATAAAGGATTGTTTATCCGTAAATTTTGTGGTACAATACCCATGTTCCTTTAGCAATGTCATTGCCGGGAACAAACAAAATCAAATATCGGTCATCGGAGGACAGTACGCCGTAGCGTAGGGGATCGTAAAGCAAATGCTTTGCAGGCCGCCTGTTGGATAAGATGTCGAGTGAGCTCGGAACATTAGGCTTTATACGCCTTTTGTTGCCGAGCATTTTTTAGGAGGCTAACAATGGCAGTCATCACACTCACTCCGCTCACCCCCGACGACAGAGAGCAATTCATTCTCGATAACCAGCGCGCATTCAAATTCGGCGCGTTGGAGGAGTTTGGAGAACGGGACAACCATCTTACCGAAGACGGCGAGATAATTTCGCGCGCCACGATCGAGCGCTGTATCAATACCGGCGAAGCATACCGTATTCGTGCGGATGGGGAAATCGTTGGCGGACTTGTGCTCCAGATAGACAAAAAGACCTGGCACAATCATCTTGATCTTCTTTTCATTGCACCCGATGCGCACAGCAAAGGGATCGGTCAGGCCGCCTGGAAGGAAGTTGAGCGCCTGTACCCGCAAACGAGAGTATGGGAAACCTGCACCCCGTATTTTGAAACAAGGAACATACATTTCTATGTCAACAAATGCGGCTTCCATATCGTTGAGTTTTTCAACAGCCATCATCCGGAACCCAATGATTCCGAGACAGGCGAGGATAACGACGGCGAAGATGGCGATTTCGACGGTATGTTTCGCTTTGAAAAGCGTATGCAAGCCCCTTCAAGCGAATCGGATGCCACAAAAGATGAGAAAAATGCAGACGAGCCCAAGTATCGGGGCATAACGGAACTTGTCGTCTCTCCGTTTTGGGAAAGCGTTTTATTCCGTCGCTTTCTGCCCCGTCAGTCACGCGGTATAGTTTTCGCAACGATTTAATTACTTAGTGCTTGAAATGCATTTTGCTATGCGTTATAATCTTACGGTGCTTCGCACGAAAAGAAAAGAGTCATGGAGAAAACTATGAAAACAAAACTGTCACTGATCCCCGCATTTCTTGCTGCCCTGCTTGCTTTTGGCGCGTGCAAACCGACCGAAATGCCGAGCGGCAAAACCGATCCGCAAACCACCACCGAAGCGACCGCTGCGCCTACTTTTGAAACGACACCGGAGGCGACCTCAGCGCCGACCATCGCACCGATCGCTGCGCCAACCGCCGAAGCTGCACCTAACGAAAACGGCGGTCAGATGCGCGTTTCGTATCTTACCGACAGCGAAACTCTCGATGAAGTTTGCGCTATCATCGCAGATGTCGGGCTGAATGCCGAGGGCTTAAGGGAAGCCGCCCAAAAGTATGTTTCCGCGGACGGCATGAGCGCCTGCCTGCCCTCCGGCTGGATCGCTCCCGACGAAATGAAAGAGAGTTATATGGACTGCGCCGATGCTTGGGCAGCAAGCACCGATGATGCCGACGGCAACTGCCGCCTTACCGCGCTGCTGCTTTTGGAAAACAGCCTTGAGTATTCCGATCTGCGCAAGGAATATGACGGAACCTATATGATGTTTGACCTCGATGTGATCGAGAATTCATCCGACTATTCCGATATAGATCCGCTGCTGCTCTCATCGCTTTTCGGCGAATGGCCGACCGTAGAGAACGATCTTGCCGCAACATATGCTAAGAATTGGGCGGATTCGGGCTTCAGCATCAAGAATCCCGCCGTTTCGCTCATCAGCATCGTGTTTTCGGATGTCCTCGATGATTGTGCCTTTGTCGGACATACCGGCGTTCTGATAAAGACCGATGATTCTATCGTTTTTATCGAAAAGATCGCCTTTGAACAGCCTTACGTCGTTACAAAAGCGGAGAGTCTGGAACAGATCGTGGATATGCTTTCAGCAAGAAACGACTATCAGCCCAACGAAGGCGACCCCTCCCCCGTTATCTTCGAAAATGATCGCCAGATTGGATCGATCGGCTAAGATTGGGCTCAGCATTGAATAAAACAGCTTGGAACGCTCGTATCGGCAATAAAATGCCGGCTGCGAGCGTTTTTCTTTGATTTAGCGAGCAGCGACTTTGTCTGCCAACTTCATTTGTTATTTCAATATGGGCATCAATACCAATATCATTACAAAGCTTCAAAGCTGTTAAACAAAAAGTGCATCTTATCCACGCGTTTGTCAGTATGCCAATGCCCGCAATACCATGCCTTATACTCGAAGCTCTCATCGATCGTATCAAGCCAGCGTTCAGTGCTGTCGTCAACACCGCTCTGATCCACACCCGAAAGGAACATCTCGACAGGCTCATACTTGAACGGGCAGGTATGTGAAAGCACAATGTCTACCTCGTTGTTGCGAAGCTGTTCTTCGACATATGCTTTGATCTCATCGGATGGCTGCTCGTCTTCCCACCAACCGTAACCTCGAGCAAGGCGGTACGGCTTATCGACACTGTATGCACCGCCGATCACAATACATCGAAAACCGTCAAGCTCAAAAATCTCCCCAACTTTCGCAAATAGCAGATTTGGGAAGTCGTCCTGAACCCATACTTTTCCGCCTCGCCATTCGCGCAGCTCATAACCCGGAACGTTATGCGGACGCATTTCATGATTACCGTGCACACAGAGCATCTTAGGGCCGCACATATCGAGCACGACTTTAAATGTTAGATCACGCTTTTCGCCGAAAAAGTTCGCACCGACATCGCCCAACAATACGATGATATCATCGGCCGTGAGCTCCATCCTTTTGCAAAAGTCCACTATTCCCCACGGATCACCGTGTATGTCTCCGGTCAAGTAGATCATTCATTCCTCCACTTGTTAATTATAACATAAAACGATACCATGTGGATCATTTTCCCTTAAGCCCTTAAAACCTTGTTGCCGAAGTGATCGTTCCGGGGTGTTTTATGGGCGATGAACTTATGCCGGGCAAGGCCGATAAAGCTACTCTTAGAAAAATCGTGCTTGTGCAAGCGGAAATGATCGTGCTCTCAGCCCCTTTCAAATCCTATCGGATGATTCTCATTACTTAGTACAGTTGTCGAGTTTTTCAAAGCGACATTAGCTCACTTTTCCGAGTTTTCAAGCTGGCATCAGCACATTTTCCGTGTAAATGGTTGCGGAGTCTCACAGCTTCCCGGTCAATAAAGCTATTCGCACCTTTCAAAATACAACTTGAGCTTTTCGTCGCAGATTTGCTCGATCTCAGCCTTTTCATCAACCGAAAGATGCTTCCATACCGCTTCATCGGTCTGAATAATTCCGAGTGTTTTCGTGTGGCGCAGCATCTGCATATCCTCAAACCGTTTGAAGGGATTTGCAAGGATATTTCGTTCGGCTTCCTTGTTGGTATAGCCGCCTTTTGCGAATATGCTGGCGGGCTTTTCGACCACCAGACCTGCTTCGCGGCGGGCTTCATAAAAACTGCGAAAATATGAAACGATATCGTCCAGACGAATACGGCCTTTTTCATCGGCATGCGCCAGTATCGCCTTGATAAGTACAGGCTTATAGGAGTAGCTCATATCCATTCGGCGAACCATATCCATAAACATTTCCTTGCGGTTGGAATCATCGATCAGTTTCCATCCGAATTCTTCCGCGTACCTATGGAGTGTTTCCTCTTTGAAGTATTTGAATGTGCGGTGTTCACTCATCGGCACGATCATATCGGGGACTATCCTTCCCTCTCTTACGTACCTTTCAATCGTTTCCGACTGGACGTCCACCCTGCGAACGAACTCCATCTGGGAGATCATTCCCTCGGCTTCCTCCTGCCAGTTGAAGATATCCACGAGCTCATAATCGGTCGCATCAACAGGCCAATCGATCAGAGCCTCGGGTTTTTCGCCTTTTGCATACAGATCCGCTTCGGCTGCGCGCCGGCCCTGCGGTGCAACTGCCAGCTCTCCCGGGCGATACTCTTTGAGCTTGAACAGCCGATGAAGCGATTGCGGCATATTATAGGCGCTTGCATTGTCAACAAAATCAAATACCATAAGGCTTTCCTTGCCCGCAAAAAGCCTCATGCCTCGCCCGAGCTGCTGGGTATAAAGCACCTTGGACATTGTCGAACGCGCCATAAACAGCACTTCTGTTTCGGGGCAATCCCAGCCCTCATTCAGCAGATCGCAGGCGCAGAGCACGTTGATATCGCGATTGACAAACCTATCATGAAACTCCCTGCGCTCGCTCGGCTTCATTCCTCCCGAGACCGCCGCTGCCTTTATGCCGGACTCACCAAACAGCGCGGCTATCTGCTCCGCATGTTTAACGGAAGCACAGAAAACAACCGTGCGCTTGTTTTTGACGTACTGCAGCCAAGTATCAACAATAAGCTTATTTCGCTCCGGAACATAGATCTTGCTCTCCAGATCGCGAATATTGTATTGAACGCTGTTGAAACGCACCTTCGTCAAATCAATATTCGTGTGGATGCGTATGCAGCGGATCGGAACCAGCTCGCCGAGCTCGACCGCTGTTTGGATATCGAGGCGATGTGCTGTATTCCTGAAAATGTCAAGTATGCTTTTGTCATCCGTTCGTTCCGGAGTCGCGGTCAGTCCGAGCGTGAACTTCGGTTTAAAATATGAAAGCACCTTCTGATACGTTTCTGCCGCAGCATGATGAGCTTCATCGATTATCAAATAATCGAAGGCATCGTCACGAAAATCCTCCAAATGCAGCGCGACGCTCTGTATGCTTCCGCAGACCACATGAGCATTCGGCTCCTTTACGGTATCCATATAGCGTCCGGTCGAAACCGCAGGCCACAGCGATGAAAACGTATTTGCCGCCTGATTGACAAGTTCCTGTGTGTGCGCAAGAAACAGGACCCGTCCTCCACACGATTTGGCATCCATAACCGCTGTCACCGTTTTGCCGGTGCCTGTCGCATGATAAAGAAGCGCGATGGATTCGCGTTTATCCCGCATATTCTGCAATGCGGCAAGCGCTTCCTTCTGATGCTCCTTCAGCTCAAGGTTCTCGCCGTTCAGAGCTTGTCCGCGCTGCGTCGGCAGATAGTCCTCAATCTCTCGGAACTGTGGCCGCTGACCAAGGAACACCAAGAGCTCGTCCTTAACTGCGTCCGGCTGCATTTGAAGTTGGCGAACCGCCCAGCGGTACACGTCCCAACCGAGGTAGACCATGCTGTTTTGTTTCAGCAGATCATCATAGAACTTGTTTGACGAAACAAGGCTTTTGTTGTGCGAGGTCTCATCATCGATCTCTATCGCAACGCGCTTTGCCCCGCTTTCAAGCACAAAGTCGGCATAACGGCTGTTCTGATAAATATCATAAAACGGGTACTGCGAATAGAGGTATCCGGCTTTCTCTGCTCCGAATGCCTCGCTGAACAGCTCAATGAACAGATCCTCCGCACTGCTGCCGGATGCTGATCGAAGCTCTTTGTTCGCAATAGTCATTATTCTTCCACCTCGATCAGAAAGATTCGCTTTTCAAAACCTCCGCGCTTCTCATCTTTACGAGCGCGAATGGCTTCCACTTCATCAATGGAACTGCCGCGCGCAACCGCTGCTGCCCGAATGACTTCAAGCAGATCTGCAAGTTCTTCAATGCTGCCGTCCTTGTGATACTCGGCAAGCTCCTCATCAAGCTTCGCATCGACATACTGAATGTACTCTTCATCGGAAAGAGTGCGTGTTGTGCAGCTCTTTCCGTCCGCTTCGATGATCTCAGGGATAAGGTCGCGGACAAGCTTGTTGTAGGTAATTTTCATAGTTTTATCCTCCTGTTTCGTTAGGTTGTCTCATGCCGATCTGTTTAGGAGAAGTATGGGTGGCGTATCTCGGCGCTAATGGATTACTGTCTTTTGTTAAGCTTTATCCTAAGCGCCTGAAGCTTTTGACGAGTTATTGTCTCGCTGTAGTGCGATCAGAGCATGCATAGGTCCGGTATGCCGGAAAACATTATACACTTCTCTATTTTACCAGTCGAGCCGAAACATGTCTATCTATTTGTCAGCTCAACAGCGGTCGATGAGTTTGCGCAAGTTATTGTATCTTATCGTATCTCATATAGTTCTCATAGCGGTTTGAAACAACTTATTTTCATATTGATCAAGCAATGGAGAAATCTCACGATAATGCTCTCTACAATAGTCCTTAGCTGACTTAACCTCCATGCGAGTCAAATCACTATGTTTATCCTCAATTCTGCGTATCGCATCAGTTGGAAAACCATACTCGATTAATGCTTCCCCCATAGCACTCTTTACTCCTGTTTCATAATAGCGTCGAACATGGGATAACGAAAAAGAGCTCACATCATCGCCTTTTTGTTTCGCAACAAATGTAATGATGCCTTCAAACAGAGAAACGATTTTGGGTATATTGTGTTCGAGAACTCCCCTTAATGACTTAAAGGCTTCTGAATAAGCTTTATCAATTGATTTCGTTTTACCTCTTCTGACTTGTTTAATCTCATATTCCAAGATACCTTTGAAGCCACCTTGGAAATACGTTAGCGAAATTGCAGCAAATCTTTTTAGAGTATATTCATCAATTAGTCCTGCTTTGAAGAAAACATCTAATATCTTCTTCATCCACCCATACTGAAGGAAGCTTTCAACAGTTATTGGATTTGTAATAAATCTACGAAACAAGTTGTACTCACTTGTCTCCATAAGTTTCTGGAGGAGTCTTTCTTGGTTTTCTTTCGAAATGGTTCTATTCTTGATAAACACCTCTTCAGGCAACAAATACTTACTGGTGATTTTTTCTCTTTCTTCCTTCTTTGATTTATTTGCCTGCGTCAAGTCGGATAATTCCGCATTATCAAGGTCTATTACGCCAATTGCAACATCTGAGTACGTCACAAAGTCCAAAGACAGCGTATCGGATTCCTCAATTTCTTGCAGCTTCTTACTCATGTAAAAGACACGCCCGACAAAACAATGATGATATCGCCCTGCTCTC
Source organism: Clostridia bacterium (assembly GCA_017553815.1). Next base: position 650 of record JAFZJT010000111.1, on the reverse strand, counting down.
CCCTTAATGTTCTTAATGTCAAATGCAGACAGCTTTTTTCTTCCCTTTGATGGGTTGATGATAATCATGTTTTTCGCATCTGTATTGACACCTTCCACAATCGTTGAGGTACAGAACAGAGTGTTGAATGTGCCCCTGTTGAATTGGTCAAGAATCTCACGCTGAATATACTTTGGTAGTTTTCCGTGGTGCATTCCGAACCCATTTTTCAGGACTAGAATTAAACTCCATTCATCTACACTATGATCTACATCATATTCTTTTCGAATATGCTCAATAAACGCCTTGAAATCATCCGGGTAGTTATCAAAGGCATGGGTAACGCCTATGGCAGTTGAAAGCTTATTTGAATACTCGATGGCTTTTGCAGGTGTGGTGCAGTAGAGCAAAGTCTGTCCATATTCGTGTGTATCAATATAGGATACCACACCCTTAACTTTATCATTGACTGCTTGCCCAATCCGCACCAGTGCCTGTTGCTCCAGATGGGGAAGTGCAGTCGGGAGTTTTTCTTCAATTTTGGATGTGTATGCATTTACTGTAATACGAAGTGTCGGCTCAAAAGTTATCTCCTTTACCGTTATATGATTTAGCTCAATAAAGCGCCGCATTCCCAACCCGAAATGGTCTTGGCTCAGATTCGGGCCGGC
>JAFZJT010000110.1 GCA_017553815.1 Clostridia bacterium | reverse complement strand
TGGAGCAGCAGCGATGAGAGCGTTGCGACGGTAACGGACGGTTTGGTAGTCGGCATAGCGGAAGGCGTCGCGGTGATCACGGCGAAGACCGAGGACGGCGGATTTGAGTCAACCTGTACGGTAACCGTGAAGGCGCCCGAAGTCGATCCCGACGCGCCCGCGGTTTCCGGCATCACCCTCGATCAAACGGAATTGACGCTGGAACCGCTTGCCGCAGATTGGAGCAATTATGCGACGGCGACCGCTGCACTGACGGCAACGGTTCTGCCCGAGAACGCGGGCAACAAGACCGTGCTCTGGAGCAGCAGCGATGAGAGTGTTGCAACTGTCACGAACGGCACGGTCATCGGCGTAGCGGAAGGCGTCGCGGTGATCACGGCGAAGACCGAGGACGGCGGATTTGAAGCAACTTGTACGGTAACCGTGAAGACGCCCGAAGTCGATCCAGACGCGCCTGCAGTTTTCGGCATCACCCTCGATCAAACGGAACTGACGCTGGAACCGCTTGCCGCAGATTGGAGCAATTATGCGACGGCGACCGCTGCATTGACGGCAACGGTTCTGCCTGAGAACGCGGGCAACAGGGCCGTGCTCTGGAGCAGCAGCGATGAGAGTGTTGCAACCGTCACGAACGGCACAGTCATCGGCGTAGCGGAAGGCGTCGCGGTGATTACGGCGAAGACCGAGGACGGCGGATTTGAAGCAACCTGTACGGTAACCGTGAAGGCGGCCGGCTCGGAGGTAAACGAGCCGATTACCGGAAAACTGACCGTCAACGGTTTGACGTTCTCGTACAGCGATTTCCCGTTTGCGCAGCAAGGCGCACTGACCGTTTCTTACACCGTGGAGAACGGGACGGTGACGTTCTCGACCGGAACGGCGAATTTCTTCAGCGAAGCCGGTAAAGCCTTCTATCAGATGCTCGGCCTCGATGAAGCGACGGCGACGGCAGCGGCGACCGTGTACAATGCGACCGTTACACTGACCTTTGCAAACGGTACGGTGAACGCGCATATCTCCGGTATGCTGACCGATACTCCAATTGAATACGACGCAGTCGCAGGCAGCGTTGCACTTTCCGCCTTTGACGGCAGCGATGTAACGCTCGGCGGCTGAAAGGGAATATGATCGGCTGCGGTCCGCGCCGGAAGACTATGAGCCGGTTCTCCTCCCGCTCCGCAGCATACCCCCTCAATCTTCGCGCCATCTCCCGTCGGACTTGGCGCGAGGTTTTTTTTGGGAAAACCGCGGAGTGCTTTCCCCGTTTCCGCTGTGCGGGAAGACATCGGAAAACGCCGTGGAAAATATCATATTTAGGATAAAAGTATCAAATTTCAGACAGACAGGTTTGTAAAAATAAGGTAAAATACAGACGATGGCAACGCAGACGCTTCGATCGTCTGCGACAATAAAAACAATAAGGAAAACAAGGGGGTTCCGATGAAACAGAGAAACAAATCGCAAAAGGGCATCTGGCGTCGATTCTTTGAGATGCTGCACGCATCGCATCTGCCGTATGTCCTGATGATTGCGGCGTTCGCCTGCAATGCGGCTGCGTCGTATATCAATCTGAAAATGCCGGACTATGTCGCAACGCTCGTCGACGGCGTCGAGCAAAAAACACTGCTGATTATCTTCTGGTTCGGCATGGGCAATATCTTGCTCAGCGTAGCCGCGATCCTCACAAAAAACGTCGCGCAGGCCATCATTAACCGGAACATGCAGCTCCTCTCCGTGGACAAGATCTTTTATCTTCGTATGGAGGAAATCGAGCACAGCGATCCGCGCGAAATGGTAACCCGTATTACGACGGATACGACGCTGCTGTCCGGACTGATGCTGACGCTTGTGATCGACGAACTCCCGCGCATCTATTACATGATCGGCGCATTGATTAAGGTGTTCCGCAATTACAACACGACGCTCGGCTGGATCATGCTGCTTTCGATTCCGGTGACGATCATCGGCAGCATCATCATGGGTCGGTTGACGTTCGGCAGAGCCGATGCGGCGCAGGGAGCGATCAGCCGCCTGACCGCCCGCCTTGCGGAGAAGATCAACAACATGCCGATCATCAAGTCTTACAACAACCAGCAGAAGGAATCCGACTCCGGCGAAGGCGTCATCAAGGAACTTGAAGTCGCTTTACGGCGCAAAGCGCTTGTTTCCCGCCTCAGCGCCGCAATGACCTCGCTCGTCACGCTGATTCCGACGGTCGGCGTCATTGCGATCGGCGCGACGATGGTACTCAGCGGCAGCGTGGAACGCACGGCTTTTGTCGCCTACTATGTACTGGCAGGGAACTTCATCGGGTATGTTGTCGCGCACCTCGCTCTGTGGGTACAGGTCAAGGAAGCGCAGGGCGCAACCAACCGCCTCTCCGCGATTCTGGAGCAGCCGGACGAGCGCCCGGGCGAAAAGCGCGTCGGCGGCGTCGGCGATATCGAGTTTGTCGGCGTGACGAAGTCCTTCGGCGATCATACGGTACTCGACAATGTTTCGTTTACGATTGAACGGGGCAAAAAAACCGCGTTTGTCGGGTACAGCGGCAGCGGAAAATCTACTGCGCTGAACCTGATCGAGCAGTTCTACTATCCCGAAAACGGCGAGATTCGGATGGGCGGCAAGCCGATTTCGGCGTATGATATCCGCTCCTTCCGCAGTCTGTTCACTTATGTTCCGCAGAACGCCCCCGGTTTTTCCGGCAGCATCCGCGATCTGCTCTGCTACGGTATGACCGAGCGTCCGAGCGATGAAACGCTTTGGGACGCGCTCGAGAAGACCGAGGCGGACGCCTTCGTCAAGCTGCTCGGCGGACTCGAGTATGACATCGGCAACAATGCGGGCAAGCTGTCCGGCGGGCAGAAGCAAAAGCTCTGTATGGCGCGCGCGCTGCTGAATCCGCAGGAGATCATGCTGCTCGACGAAGCCACCTCTGCGCTGGATGTGCGTGCGACCAACCGCATTCAGACGCTGCTCGACGCGAAGATGGCTGGCAAGACCATGGTTGTCGTGGCGCACAACATCAGCACCGTCAAGAATGCGGACAAGATCATCGTATTCTCCGACGGACACGTTGTGGACGAAGGACGGCATGAGGAACTGCTGCAGCGCTGCAAGTTGTATCAAGAGCTTGCCGCAGTTGCATGAAAGGAGGCGGACATATGAAACTCTTTGAAGTAGACGCGAAAACCAAAGCGCAGGAAAAGAACCGTCCCAAGTTTACCGGGCATTCCCTTCGCAATATCTATCGCGGCGTAAAGATTCCGTGGGGCAGATACATCATCGCGGCGCTGCTGGGCATTGCGTTTTATGCAATCTCCGGCACGGTCGCGTCCGTGACTTCGCAGATTGCGGCGGGCGATTTCTCAGACCCCACTGCCATTATCAAATATGTCGTCATCAGCCTTCTTTCTCTCGGCACCGCAATTGCCGGGTACATGCTGGATCGTGCGAACTACACGCTGAACACCCGCGTCAAGGGAAAGCTGTGGCGCAAGATCCTGCGCCTGCCGACCGAGTTTTTCGATCGGGAATCGCCAAACCGCGTGATCTCCCGCGTAACAACCGATACCGATGCTGCAATGGTGCCGTTTTCCCTCGTCATCATCGTGCTGGTGCTGTTGGCCATGATCCTCGGCGTGGTGGCATCCGGCAATGGCATCTTCAATACGCCGATGTCTGTGTGGCTGATTATCGGTATCGTTGTCATGATTGTGCTGACCGTAATCGCGATGATGATTCTCTTGGTAACCGGCTTCATCACCGCCAACCGCCTGTCCGCATTCACCTCGTTCCTGTCGGAGCGTTTTGCGGATTTCAAGCTGATCAAGGCGTCCTGCGCGGAGGAATCCGAAATCGAGCAGGCGCACCAGCTTGTGCAGAACCGTTATAAGGCAGAATTGTTCGGCGTCGCCGGTGTGTTCCTCAATTATCTCAGTACCTATGCGGCTCTGTTCTTCGTCTATATCGGCTGCTTCCTGTTCGGCTGGAAATACTATTCCTCCGGCGCGGTCACAGAAGGGCAGACATTCATTCGTTTCAGCACCTATGCGGGCAGCATCAGCAGTCTGATGATGTATGTCAGTCTCGTCATTTCCGCAGTCGGCACCGGTGCCGGTCAGGCGACGAAGTTTGCCGCGTTGTACGACGAGAAAGAGGAGGACAACGCTTCCGGCAATCCGATGCCCGAAGCGGCGCAGGATATCGTTTTGAACGATGTCAGTTTCTCCTACGACGGTGAGCGCGATGCGCTGCAGGGCATCACCTGCCGCATTCCGCAGGGCAAGGTCACGGCGCTGGTCGGAGCGAATGGCTCCGGCAAATCCACGCTGATCAAGATCGTCGACCGTCTCTATACCGATACGCGCGGCGAAATGCTCTTCGGCGAGGAGAACGCGAGCGGTCTGAACCTCGCGGCATGGCGTGAGAAAATGGGTATTGTCGCGCAGAATGCTTCCCTGTTCTCGGGCACGATCCGTGACAACATCTGCTACGGCGTTTCCGATGTTTCGGAAGAACAGGTCATGGCAGTCTGCCATGCGGCGGGACTCGACGAGATCGTCGCCGCGCATCCGGAGGGTCTGGATTACGAGGTCGGCATCGGCGGCTGCAAACTGTCCGGCGGCGAGCAGCAGCGTGTGTCCATCGCCCGCGCGATGATCAAAGACCCCGAATACCTGATTCTTGACGAAGCAACCGCGAACCTCGATACGCGCACCGCGCGCGAGGTGGAAGCAAGTATCGACAATCTGATGCAGGGCCGTACGGTCATCACGATCGCGCACAGCTTCGATATGATCCAGAAGGCCGATCAGGTCATCGTTCTGCAGGACGGCAAGATCCTCGACAGCGGCATACACGACGAACTCATGGAGCGCTGCGATTTCTACCGCGAGCTGTGCCGTGCGGGGTTTGAGGTCTGACGGAAAAGGAGAATCCCATGGAAGAAAAGAAAATGGATTTCGGCAAGGTGCTTGCGATCCTGTCGCAGCCGCGCGAAAAGCCTGCACCGCTGCAAAATGTTACGCAGGAAAAGATCGAAGTTCCGTATCTCAAAAACGACGGTGTACGCGACGTGCGCAAGGTACGCCTGTATCTTCCCGACAACGCTGCGCGTCCGATGCCGCTGATCTACGTCCCGCACTATGAAATGACCGACGACGCGATCGAGCTTCGCGCGTATCTTGCCGAGGGCTGGGCGGTCGCGTCCCCGACGGAAGCGCCCCAAAACGCAAACGGCGGGCTTGCGGGGGATGACCTTGTATTCAACAACGCCGCATTGAACGCGGTGCGGCACCTTGATTTCGTCGATCCCGATCGGGTCGTCCTCGTGGGCGGCTCGGCGGGCGGCTATATGACGCTGATGCTCGACGCGCTGCAGCTCGGACTGTGCGGCTCGATCGCCAACGGCCCGATTACCAATCTGTACTTTAACTTCTACAAGTACTGGCCCTATGCGAACGGCTTCAACCTTGCAAAGATTATGGAGCTCAAGGCAAAAGCGGAAGCAGCACCGGAGCAGAAGCCGGATCCGCTGGCGATCATGCAGGCACTCAAGGATCTGCCGATCCCGTTTATCGCGGCGCTGTCCGGCGGCTTCCAACCGAACATGGCGAGCTTCCCCGATGCGGAGAACATTTCCCGCTGGGAGGCGTTCTCACCGGTCGCGCTTGCGGAGTGTTTCTCGAATCCGATCATGGTGAACCACAACTCGTCCGACATCCTCGTGCCGATCGACCAGATTACGAAGCGGTTCACCTACGAAAAGCCGGGCGCATCGCTGCCCGAAACGTTCAACAGCCGTCTGCCGGAGGACTATCCGGGCAAGCTGCACTGCTCTTTGGAGGAACGGCTCCCGATGGAGCGCACCGAGGTCACGCGCCTTGTGATCGAGGACCCGAACGCGGACGGCGTACTGCCGTTTGACGCGGACAAGGATTTTACGATCAACATTTACGACAACGGTCCCGTCGAGGGCTACGGCAGCCACAGCGCTGCGATCGGCACCGGACGTTGGGACGATATTCCGTATCTCCGGATGCTGATGGAAAAGGGCGCTGCCAAGACAAACTTCCTGACGCCCGAAAAGCTTGCGCTGCTGCTTGACCGATACAACGGCAAAAGTATGCAGCTGCCCGCGCACGCGGGCGAGGGCTACGGCTCGCTTTCTTCCCTGCAGGACGAAGTAAAGGAACAACTGCTTCGATGGGCGGATGCGCACGGTGCTGCAACGCTGGAAGCGCTTGCAAAGAATATGGATGCGGATCGGCAAGCCGCGCTTGCACGGATTCTCGCATAAGAAAAACAGCGTATCCGCCATCCTTCGAGACGGATACGCGTTTCGTCCAGGCGTTTCCTTCGGCTTTGGACACGATCAAGTCAAACGGCAGTACGCCGGAAAGGAATCGGTATGGAAATCCCGTTTGCAACCGACTGGCTCCGCCTTCCAGCAAGGAAGGACGGAAACGAAACGCGGCTTGCGTACTTCCGCAGACAAATCATTCTGTCCAAACCGCCGGCTTCCTGCCCGATTCTGATAACAGCCGACGCGCGCTACAAGCTGTACGTCAACGGCTGTTTCGTTCAGGCGGGTCCGCAAAAGGCGATCGACGCGACCGCGTGGTACGTCGATCCCGCCGAGCTTGCGCCGTTCCTTCGTGCGGGAAAGAATGCCGTTGCGGTCGAGGTGCTGTACTTTGGATCGGACGGGCACAGTTCCCTGCTCGAAACGCGGACGCCGCATCTGTACATCGGTGACGAAAACGGTCGGCTGTCGGGCAAAAGCGGCTGGCGCTGCACGGCTGTGGACGGCGTATCATTTCCGAAACCGCAGAATACCCCGTCCGGCACGCGCGAAGACGCCGCAGGCGAGCCGCGCTTTTCCGGTTGGAAAACGACGATGTACGACGACTCGGATTGGGAGGACGCCGTCCCGTATACGCTGTACGAAAAGCTGTTGAAGGGCGGGCCGTTCTGTCTTGTGCCGCGCACGATTCCTCTGATTCGAACCGAGGAAAAGCGGCTTACGGGCGTTTCAGCCCTGCGCGAGGGCGGACAAAATGCGGCGGCATGGAACGCGCTGCTTGAAAAAGACGCGCCGCTGACGATTCCCGCGCATACAAAATGCGTCGTCGAGCTTTCGGCAGGCGCGGAGGAGAACGGTTATCTGCTGTATGCGTTCGCGGGCGGCAAGTATGCGAACATCGAAACGCTCTGCTCGGAGGGCTATGTTTACCAGATGTCCGGCGAACGGGCTGTGTTCGGCGTTCCGATTCCGACGGAGCCGCAAAAGGGCGATCGCACCGACGCGCAAAACGGCGTTCTGCTCGGGGAGACCTCAACTTACACAGTCTTTGGCTTCGGCACGGTTGATGTGCCGGAGGAATATGAGCCGTTCTGGTTCCGCACATTCCGCTTCCTTCGCCTGACCGTCGAGACCGCTGATGAGCCTCTGACGGTGCTGCGACTTCGGTATCGTGCGACCGGGTATCCCCTGGAGGTACAAACGCGCTTTTCCGTTGCGGATGAGGAGCTGAACCGCATTTACGAGATTTCCGAACGCACGCTGCGCCGCTGTATGCAGGAGACGTACTTCGACTGTCCGTTTTACGAGCAGCTGCAATATGTCATGGACACGCGCTCGGAAGCGCTGTTCACGTATTGCCTGTCGGCAGACGACCGCCTTGCGCGGCAGGCGCTCGAAGCATTCGCGGCGTCGCAGCGTCCGGACGGGCTGCTGAACGCCTGCGCCCCGAGCCGCGCGGTCTCGGCGATTCCGGGCTTTTCGATCTATTATATCCGGATGCTGCATGACCATTGGCTGTATTTCGGGGATGCGGCGCTTGTCCGGAAGCATCTCGGGACGGTCGATCGGATTCTGGACTATTTCGGCTCACATTTGCTCGAAAGCGGACTGGTCGGCAAGGTCGGCGGACGGCTGTTCCGGCATCGGAACTGGTCGTTTATCGACTGGGCGGACGGATGGAACAGCGGTACGCCGGATGCGACGGACGCCGGCGACGGCGCGATCACGATGGAGAGTTTGCTCTATCTGTACGGGCTGCAGGCGGCGACGGACTTGAACAACGCCGTTTTCCGCCATGACACCGCCGGGGAGTACCGCACCCGCGCCGCTGCGCTGCAAACGGCGATCCGGGCGCATTGCATGGGCAGTTTCGAGGGTGTTCGGCTTCTGCAGGACGGTCCGGGGCAGGAACGGTATTCGGTGCATTGTCAGATGTTTGCGGTGTTGACCGATACGGTAACGGCGGCTGAGGGAAAAGCGATGCTGCTGCACGCGGTCGGAAACGCTTCGGTTACGCAGCCGTCGGTTTCGATGCAATGGTACCTGTTCCGCGCGCTCGAACGGTGCGGCTTGTACGAAAGCACCGACGCGCTGTGGGAGCCGTGGCGGCAGATGCTGCGCGACAACCTCACAACCTGCACGGAAAGCAACACGAATCCGCGCTCCGACTGTCATGCGTGGTCAAGCTTGCTCTGCTATGAACTGCCGTCCAAACTGCTCGGCGTGACACCTGCGTCAGCGGGGTATGAGACGGTGCGAATCGAACCGCATCCCGGACGGCTCACGGAGGCGTCGGGAAGTGTCATCACACCGAAGGGCGTTGTGTCTGTGGCGTGGAAAAAATGCGGCGACGGCACACTGGATTTGACCTATTCGCTGCCCGAAGGAATGCGCCTTTGCAGCGAACCGTAACGAAAGGAGTTTGACCGTATGTTTGAAATGAATTTGAAACCGTGGGAAAAGGTCACGGAAGAGTTTGAACGGTTGAAGCCGATCCTGATGGCGTCGGCAAATCCCGTGCTTACGGGAACGCCCGAAACCGGCAAGCTGTACCGCATCTATCCAAAGGATGCGGTCTCGGGCAACGACACACCGTATCACGGCAACGTCCGCGTCGGTTCTGACGGCAAAAAGCTGCTTGTGTATCTGAACGGCGGCGGCTGCTCGTTTGACGAGTATTCCGCTGCGCGGCCGTGGAATGCGTTCACGCTGCACCAGACCGACACCTACTATTCCAACGACGCCGAGTGGTTTGCAGACTGGTTCATCCGTATGGGCGTCGGCGATGCGCGGGAGGACAATCCATTCAACACATGGAGCCTCATCAATCTGCCCTATGCCAACGGCGATTTTCACAGCGGCGACGGCGAGTTCCCCTATACCGCGCAGGACGGCACGCCCGCAATCATGCAATATCGCGGCTATCGCAACGTCATGGACACGATCGCGCTGGCCAAAACGATTCTGCCCGATCCCGATACGCTTTTGATCGCGGGGTCGAGCGCAGGCGGGTTCGGGACTGCTATGCTGGCCGACGATATCATCGAAGCGTTTCCCGCAGCAAAGAACATCACGGTCTGTGTGGACAGTTCGCTGCTGCTGTGCGACCGGTGGAGGTCGATCGCAACGAACGTCTGGCACTCGCCGGAGCATCTGATTCAACGGATTAAGAGCGACAACCTGACGCTCGATCACCTCACCGCTCTGCATTGGAAGCGCCCCGAAATCAAGATTCTGTTTCTTTGCTCCGTGCGGGACGCACTACTGACGGTAGCGCAATGCGCGCTTGACGGAAAGGGGCAGACACATACCAAAACGGACGGCGATCGCTTCTGTCGGGATCTGAAAACCATGTGCGCAGATTTACAGTCTGCGATCCCGAACGTCGGGCTTTACATCTTCACCGGACCGATGGACGCGCCCGGCTACGACGAGGACGAGCTCACCCTGCACTGTGCGTTGAACAACCGGTTTCTGTTCGACCATACCGAGGAGGGCGCAACCGTCACGGAATGGCTGACGGACGCGGTCAACGGAACCGTCCGAACAATCGGTTTATCTCATCTGGAGGATTGACATATGGAATCTGTAAAACTGATCAATGAAGCATCCATTCCCGCGCTGCTTCGGGCGATGACGGTTCGGGAAAAGATCGACCTGCTCGTCGGCGGAAGCGCGTTTTCCTCGCCCGCGATGCCAAAATACGGGATTCCGTCCGTGCTGTATCTTGACGGAGCGACGGGCGTCAATATTTTGCAATACATTTGCGAGTTTGCCGGTTCGTTTTCTTCGGTACTCGGCGGACAGGAGAAGAAGGAGAACGACGTTTCTTCCAACGAAAGCGGCGGCGCACTTCTTGCGCTGGTACGTTATGTCGCAAACAGCGATCCGCTGCCGGACGGCATGAACGAATCGCTGAAAAAGCTGATCACGATGTTCCGCGAAAAGCTGGCGGCGGTGCGGCCCGAAGGCGAGGAGCCGAACTGTTTTCCGCCGGGCATGCTGCTCGGCGCAACGTGGGAACCGGACGCGGTCGAAGACGTTGCACACGCAGTCGCACGGGAGGCGTCGGCGTACGGGATCGACATTCTGCTCGGCACGCCGAACACGAACATTCACCGCGACCCGAAAAACGGACGGTTGTTCGAGTCGTTTTCCGAGGATCCATACCTTTCGAGCCGCATGGCGCCTCGATTCTCACGCGGCGTACAGGCGGAAGGCGTCGTGGCGGATGTCAAGCACTTTGCTGCGAACAACCAGGAAACGCTGCGACAGGGCATCGACGAGCAGATTTCCGAGCGCGCGCTGCGCGAAATCTATCTGCCGGGCTTTGAAGCGGCGGTCAAAGAAGGCGGGACGAAAACCGTCATGAGCGCATACAATTCGATCAACGGCGTTCCGTGCGCGCACAATAAATGGCTTTTGACCGATGTGCTCAAAAATGAATGGGGCTTTTCGGGACAGGTTGTATCCGACTGGGGCGCGGCTTACGATCAGGTTGCTGCGTTGAACGCGGGAAACGATATGGATATGCCCGGTCCGCGCGGCAAGCAGCGCCTGTACGACGCCGCGGAGGACGGAACGCTTGATCTGAGACGCCTCGACGACGCCGTGGAGAGAACGCTGCGCACGATTCTTGAGACGCCGACCTTTACCGGAAACCGCTTCCAAAAGATCGACGACGCCTATTCCGAGAAAGCCGCTTATCGCGCGGCGATCAACGGCATTACCCTTTTGAAAAATGACGGCATCCTGCCGCTGAAACGCGGGGAACGGCTGGCGCTGTTCGGATCGCGCGCAAAGCGTTTCATGGATTCCGGCTCCGGCAGCGCGCAGGTGGACACCGCAAAAGGAACGCGGCTGCCCGAAGAACTTGTCCGCTATACCGATTTCGTAAAGCATGACGCGATCGGAGAAGATACCGAAACCGTTCTGATCGTCGTCGGCGCGTCTGGACAGGAAGGAAAAGACCGCCCCGATATGCGGCTCGACGCAGCGGACGAACGGCTTTTGGATGAAACGCTGTCCGAAGCGAAAGCCGCGAACAAGAAGACCGTCGTACTGCTGAACATCGCAGGACCGGTGGAACTGCTTCCGTACCTCGACCGCATCGACGCGCTCATGTGCCTGTACTTCCCGGGCGGACAAGGCGCAAAGGCGACGGCGGACATCCTGTTCGGCGCAGTTTCTCCATCCGGCAAGCTGCCGCTGACATGGCCGAGAACGTATCGCCAGACCCCGACCGCAATCAACTTCCCGGGCGAATACGGCAGGGTCTGCTACGGAGAGGGCATTTTTGTCGGGTATCGGTATTACGACTATAAAGGAATCGAACCGCTGTTCCCGTTCGGCTTCGGCCTTTCGTATGCGGATTTTGCGATCACGGACGCCTCCGTTTCGTCCCCGACTTACGCAAATGACGCCGAGGCGCCGCTGACCGTTTCCGTAACGGTACAAAACAACGGGACGGTTGAGGCGAAGGAAGTTGTGCAGCTGTATGTACATGCGGAACATCCGAAACTGCTCAAGCCGGAAAAAGAATTGAAGGCATTCCGTAAGGTTGCTCTGAAACCCGGGGAACGCACGACCGTTACGTTTGCGTTGACGCCTCATTCCTTTGCGTCCTATGATACGGATCTCGGAAGGTGGACGGTCGAGCCGGGGGACTATGCGCTTTTGATCGGCAACTCGAGCCGCAGCATCACGGCAACGACAACGGTTCGGATTACCGGACGCAATCCGTACGGCCCGTCCATTCGATCAACGCTTGCGGAGGTCGTGCAGTCCGAAACGATGCCAGCGGTATTGAAAGAGGTGTTGGGAGCGGGATTTGATTTTTCCAAGCTCAAAAGCAACGCCAACTACTTCGGCGCCACGCGCCTTGGGACGTATCTGAAAACGAATCGTCTCGCGGACGACGATTTGCTTGCATTGCTGGACGAGCGTCTCGGCGCACTCGATCACTGATGTTTCCGAAGCAATAAAACAATCCGTCGGATTCCCGACAGAACCGACTGCCTGCATTTTGACAAGGACGATAAATATACGCACAGGAGAACAACCATAATGGAACGGATGAAAAAGGTTTACGCTTATCTTGACAGTCTGAAAGAACGCTACGGCGTTCGCGCGACGGAGTGCATGATTCTGCAGGATCACAAGGTCCTGCTCCATCACATTACGGGATCGCGCGATCTCGCAGGAAAAGAACCGCTGACGGAGAAGCACCTGCACAATGTCTTTTCCGCATCGAAGGTGTTGACCGCGACAGCGGTGATGCAGCTTGTCGAGCGCGGCAAACTCGGTCTCGACGACGCGCTTTCGGCATATTTACCGGAGTTTTCATCCATGCGTGTCCTGAAGGACTTCGATTTGCACGATTTTACGGCATCCCTGAAGTTCTTGCTGGGCTGGCCGAAGGAAGAAGAATACGGCACGGTTCCGGCGAAAACGCCGATTACGATCCGGCATCTGCTGACGATGACGGCGGGATTCAGCTATCATCTTCTGAACCCGGCGGTCACGGCGCTGCTTGCAAAGAACCCGCATGCTTCGACACAGGAGATTGTACGCTGCTATGCGACGGAACCGTTGTTCTTTGAACCGGGAACGCACTATTCGTATTCGCTCGCGCACGATATTCTCGTTGCGGTCGTCGAGGTTGTTTCCGGTATGAAATTCAGCGAGTATATGCAGAAGAACATATTCGGTCCGCTCGGCGCAACGGACATCTACTACCAGGTTCCCGCTTCGGAACGGCGCCGCATTTCGGAACTGTATGCGTTCGATCCTGTCACAAAGACGCAGACGCCCGTTGTCGATAACGGTGCGCGGATCAACGATGCCTACGAAAGCGGCGGCGCAGGCGTCGCTTGCACCGTGAATGGGTACAGCAAGGTCATCGATGCGCTTGCAAACGGCGGCGTCGGCGTGACCGGTGCGCAGATTCTCAAGCCCGAGACGATCGATTTAATGCGCGAGAATCAGTTGAACGAAACGCAGCTCTTTGACTTCCACACCGGCGGCAAGCATGAATACGGTTACGCGCTCGGCGTACGGACGCTGCTCGACCCGACAAAGTCAAAAAGCCCGCTCGGCGAGTTCGGCTGGGACGGCGCGGCAGGCGCGTATGTGCTGATCGACCCTGCGAACCGTCTTGCAATCTTTTACGTGCAGGAAGCACCGGACAGCGGGTTCGCGTTTGCGGAGGTGCATCCGACGCTGCGCGATCTGACCTACGAATCCATCGAAGCATAAACCGGAAGCATCCTGCTTCGGAAAGGAATCTCCGTTATGGAACAACTTCCCTACACATTTTTTGACGGCAGCCGGTCGATCCGCTTTTCACGCTTCGATCTTCCCGCTCCGTGGATTAACTATCTGTCCAACGGCAGCTTGCATGCGTTTGTCTCCCAGACGGGCGGCGGCATGACATGGTGGCTTTCCCCGATGATGTTCCGCCTCACGCGCTATCGCTTTTACAATATTCCGATCGACTCTCCGGGATATTACATCTATATTCGCATGGCTGACGGCACGGTGTGGTCGCCGACGTTCCGACCCTGCGATACGCCCGTGGACAGACGCGAGGCGCAGCACGCGCCGGGCCGGTCAACCTTTACCGCGACCAAAGACGGACTCACCGCAACGCTGAAGCTTTTCATGGCGCAGGATACCGACGCGCTGATCTGGGACCTGCAGCTGATCAATGAAAGCGGCAAAACGACTGCGTTCGACGTTTTTGCATATACAGAACTGTCACAGTATCTGGCGCGCGAGGAAAACACGCTGGGCTATTACCTCAAGTGGAATACCCGCGCGGTATGGGAGAAGGAGCTGGAAGCCATCACCTATGCTTATACTGCATGGATGCATCCGCGCAAAGACGAATGCCCGATGGTGTATTTCGGCTCCGACGTGTCGGTGGATTCTTTCTGCTGCAACCGTGACGCCTTCTGCGGCAACTACCGCGACGAGCGAAACCCCGCGGAGGTCGAGCGCGGACGCCTTTCGGACACCAACCTGCAGGGCGGCGAGCCCTGCGCGGCGCTGCACAGCCATGTTGAACTGGCGGCAGACGAGGAAAAACAGATTCACTATTTCCTCGGTATCTCCCACGGCGCGCTGGTCGATTACGAAAAGGCGCTACGGGAAGCCGGAGCAAGCTTAGCGGCGCTCCGAAAGCACGGCGCGGCGGACGAACAGCTTGCAAAGGTGCAGAAGTGGTGGGACGAGCATCTGAACGTGTATCAATGCACGGTTCCCGATGAAACGGTGCAGCGCACGGTCAATACCTGGAATCCGCTGCAGTGCGTGCAGACGGCGCGCTATTCCCGTGCCATCAGTTCGGACGCATCGGGCGTACGCGGGATCGGCTTCCGCGATTCGGCACAGGACTTTCTTGCGCAGGCGTACCGCAAACCGGATTGGGCGATCGAAATGCTCTGCTATCTCGCTTCGCAGCAGTTTCCCGACGGGCATCCCGTCCATATCATGTGGCCGGAGGAGAACCGTCCGGCACAGGATATCACGCGCTCGGATAACCATATCTGGCAGGTGTACCTCGCGTATGCGATCGCGGCGGAGACCGGCGAGGTCGGCTTTCTCGACAGGGAAGTACCCTTCCTTGCAAAAGATATGCTGCATCATGAGGGCGGTGCGACGCTTTGGGAGCATCTGCTGCGAGGCGTGGACTTCACCGAGAAGCACCTCGGCGAACACGGTCTGCCGCTGATTCTCTACTCCGACTGGAACGACCATTCCGGTCCTTTCGGCCGCAAGGGAAAGGGCGAAACGACGTTCGTCGCCGCACAGCACATCTACGCCCTCCGGCAGCTTTCGGAACTGGCTCAAAAGCGCGGCGAACCGGAAACGGCAGCGCACTTTGCCAAGCTGATCGAAAAGCAGGCAAAGGCGTTGGAACAATACGCCTGGGACGGCGACTGGTTTGTGCGCGGACTGGACGATGACGGAAAGCCGTTCGGCAGCCGCACGCAGACACATGCGCGCGTCTGGATCAATCCGCAGAGCTGGATGGTGATTGCAAATGCCTGCAGCAGAGAAAAACAGCTTCACGCCATGGACAGCGCGAAGAAGGAGCTGGACACCGGCATGGGCCTGCTGCTCAATGCGCCCGGGTACCCCGGCTGGCCGAGCAAAGAGGCGGCTATGGTCAACGGTCTGCCTGCGGGTTACTCGGAAAACGGCGGCGTGTTCCTCCAGGCCAACTGCTGGGCGATCATGGCAGAAGCGCTGTTGGGACGAGGCGATCGGGCGTGGCAGTATTACACGCAGATTCTGCCGCACAACATCATCCAAAAGATCGGCGTGGACAAGTATCACGCGGAAGCCTATGCTTTTTGCTCCACGCTCCTCGGCAAGGACAACGAGAACTTCGGTCGGGCCTGTGTCTCGCAGGTGACCGGCACGGCGGCATGGATGGACGTGGTGGCGACGCAGTATTTATTGGGCGTTCGTCCCACGCTCGACGGGCTCCTGCTCGACCCGTCGATTCCCGCCGCATGGGACGGCTTCACGGTGAAGCGCACGTATCGCGGCTGCCGGCTGCAAATCAAGGTGAGCAATCCTGATCACGTCCAGCATGGCGTGAAGGAACTGCGCGTGAACGGCAAGCCGGTTTCCGGCAATATCATTCTGCCGGAAATGCTGCAGAAGGGAACCGAAGTTGAGATCGAGGCAGTGATGGAATCTTTGCAATCGGAAACGGGAGTTTCTCTCTGATTGGCTTTGTATCGGAAAGAGGTAAACGATGGGTCAGAAAATCATTTCCGCCGGACATATCTGTTTGGATATGACGCCGGTGTTCCCCAAAACCGTCAAAGGGCAGACGATGGAAGCGCTGCTCCAGCCGGGCAAACTCCTGCACATGGAAGGCGCAGACGTCCACACCGGCGGGAGTGTGGCGAATACGGGGCTTGCGTTGAAGATTCTGGGCAATGACGTGACACTGCTCGGCAAGATCGGAAAGGATGCTTTCGGAGGAATGGTGAAGAGCATCGTCGCCTCCTATGGAGCAAGCGGTCTTATCGAGGACGGGGACAGCAGCACATCCTATTCCGTTGTACTGGCGATTCCCGGCTATGATCGGATCTTTTTACACGATCCGGGCGCCAATGACAGCTTCTCCGATGCAGATATCCCTGAGGAAGCGCTTAAGGATGCCGTGCTGTTTCACTTTGGTTATCCGCCGCTGATGAAGAGAATGTATCTGGACGGCGGGGTCGAATTATGCAGGATGTTTCATCGCATGAAGGAACACGGTCTCGCCACCAGTCTGGATCTCGCCGCTGTTGATTCCAACAGCGATGCCGGACAGGCGGACTGGCGCGGCATTCTGGAAGCCGTGCTGCCGGATGTGGACTTTTTCGTGCCCTCCTTTGAGGAATTGTGTTTCATGCTCGATCGGGAACGCTATGATCGCCTGAACACCGGCGGAGACATCACCGAGGGACTTGATCTGCGAGCAGAAGCCCTGCCTTTGGCAAGGGAACTGATCTCCATGGGCTGTCGTGCCGTGTTAATCAAGTGCGGCACCGGCGGTATGGTCTACAAGACCGCAAGCGCAGAGACCCTGCAAAAGCTCGGCGATCGTGTATCGCTGGATGTCGACGCCTGGGCGGATCAAGAGGGCGTGCAGCCCTGCTTCCGTGCAGAGATCGTTCGCTCCGGGACCGGCGCGGGGGACACCAGTATTGCAGCATTCCTGACGGCTGTGCTGCGCGGTTATGATCCCGCAGCATGTGCTGCTCTCGCCGCAGCGGAAGGCGCCTGCAGCGTGACGGCCTACGACGCGCTCAGCGGTCTTGAACCGATCGAGGAACTGGTACGGAAGATCCAATCCGGCTGGGAAACCATGTAAAGGAGAAACAAGATATGCTTGTCAATATGAATGAGATCCTCCTTCCCGCGAAGGAGAAGCAGTACGGCGTCGGCTTTTTCAACGCCGTCAATGTGGAGATGGCGAAAGCCGTTATCGAGACCGCCGAGGAGCTGCACGCGCCGGTCATGATCGGTACCGCCGAGGTCTTGCTGCCCGCCATGCCGCTTTCCAATGTGGCAGACTATCTGATCCCAATGGCAAAACGCGCGAGCGTCCCGGTCTGCGTCCACTACGACCACGGCCTTACGTTTGAAACGTGCATGGAGGCGTTGAAACTCGGTTTCACTTCCATTATGTACGATTGCTCCACGGCGGGCTATGAGACCAACGTGGAAAAGGTTGCCGAGATGGTGAAGATCTGTCACGCGATGGGCGTCACCGTCGAGGGCGAGCTCGGTCATGTGGGCGACAACGAGGGCGCGGGTAAGCTGGAAAAGCCCAGCGATTTCTATACCGACCCCGATGTGGCAGAGGACTATGTCCGCCGCACGGTGATCGACTCGCTGGCCGTCGCTGTGGGCAATGCGCACGGAGATTACAAGTTCCCGCCTAAGCTGGATTTTGAGCGGATTGAGACCATCGCCGCCCGGACCGGTCTGCCTCTGGTGCTGCATGGCGGCAGCGGTCTAAAAGATGACGACTTCCGCAGAGCGGTGGCAAAGGGCGTCTGCAAGATCAACATCTTCACGGACTTGGACAAAGCCGGAAAGGCCGGTGTCCAGGAAGGGCTTCGTGTCGGTGCAAAGACGATGATGGGCCTCATCCCATTTGAAATCGAGGCCATGAAAGCCGTTGTGAGAGAAAAGCTCAAGCTGTTCGGCGCAGTTGACCGCGCCTGATCGGAAAGGACGGCAAAAAAAGCATTCCCCCTGCGATTCCCAACGGTTCTGTGTTCCCCTACATGTCAATAGATTCGGTAAAGTGTCGGTTCAATCATATTCGCTTTTTCCGAAAGCAGTCAGGGGTCGGAACAGGCGGATTGAAAGTCAGTTTTGACAACATTTTTGACAACACTCTGAACATAAACGAGTGTTCTTGTGTGATTTTTTGGACAGAATGAACCAGATGAAAAACGCCGAAAACACAGATATTCAGGCGTTTTTTGCGAAATCATTGCGTTTTTCGGCAATCGCTTTTTTGCCCTTCATACCCGACCTGTCATCCGTTCGAATCGGATCGCCGCTACCATGTCTCCAACGGACGTCAATGTGGAAACCACGTTGACGTCTGTTTTTTCTTGGTCGGAGCTGAC
>JAFZJT010000109.1 GCA_017553815.1 Clostridia bacterium | reverse complement strand
TTCACCGAGGGCTGCAACAACAAGATCAAGGTTCTCAAGCGCATTGCCTTCGGCTATCGCAGCTTCAGCAATATGCGCCAACGCATATTGCTGAGCGCAAACGCAACGTAACCTGTGCCCCGCGGGGCACAGGTTACGAAACCTCTTTCTATGTGCTCAACCCCAACTATTGACATTGAGCCAGAATTTCAAGCGCTCAATCCGTGAACCGAAGAAGATATCCGTCCGGGTCCTGGATAAGGAATTCCTTTTGAACTATCAGCTCATCGCCGTTTCGGTAGCGGTTTACGGTCAACTCCCTAAAGGGCTCTATCCCGTTTGAAAGCACGCGCCGATAAAGACTTTCCACATCCGAGACCGTCATCTCAAAGTTCACTCCCCTTCCGAACGGATACGACAGCTCGCCGACGCTCCAGTTGCCGTTTATCTGCTCAAACATAAGCTGATTCTCGCCGAGCGAAAGGAAGATAAAGCCGTCCTCCTCGCGCTCGTATTCGACCGAGAATTGCAGAACGCCGATATAAAACCGCTTCGTTTGCTCGATATCCGAGACAGTCAGCTCGGGGATAAGTGAATTGAATTTCATGGGTGACTTCTATGCCCCATCAATACTCAAAGAATCCCTTGCCGGTCTTTCTTCCGAGCATGCCCGCGCGAACCATCTTGCGCAGAAGGTTGCTTGCGCGGTACTTGCCGTCGTGTGTCTCGTTGTAGAGGGTGTCCATGATCGCGAGGCAAACGTCGAGACCGACCAGATCGCCGAGGGCGAGCGGTCCCATAGGGTGATTCGCGCCAAGCTTCATCGCCTGGTCGATATCCTCGGGGGAGGCAACGCCGTTCTGAACGAGCTCGATTGCTTCGTTTATCATCGGGATCAGGATCCTGTTTACAACGAAGCCGGGCGCTTCCGCTACCTCAACGGGCTCCTTGCCGATGGCGACGGAGAGCTCCTTTATCCTATCGAAGGTCTCCTGCGATGTGTTCATGCCGCGGATTATCTCAACGAGCTTCATGACCGTTGCGGGGTTGAAGAAATGCATTCCGATGAACCTGTCGGCGCGCGCGGTCGCGGAACCGATCTCGGTTATCGATATGGAGCTGGTGTTGGTTGCGAAGATGGTGCTCTCGGGGCAGATCGCGTCGAGCTTTTTGAAGAGATCGCGCTTGATCTGAACGTTTTCGATGATCGCTTCGAGCACAAGATCGGCCTCAGCGGCCTTGCTCTGATCGGTGGTGAAGGTGATTGCGCCAATGAGCGCATCCGCCGCTTCGCGCTCCATCTTGCCGCGCTCAACGCGCTTATCAAGACCCTTTACCATCCTCTGGCGGGCTTTCTCGAGTATCTCGTCGCTTATGTCGTTTACGGTGACCTTCATTCCCGCGCCTGCGAAAACCTGCGCGATATCAAGCCCCATCGTGCCTGCGCCGATAACAAAAATGTTTTTCATACTGTTTTTTCCTTTCGATGGTTAGAATTATACGGTTTTACTTTCCCTTGAACTCCGCTTTTGGCGTTTTATCCACAAAGCTCGTCATCGCCATGCGCTGATCCTCGCTCTCGAAGCAGTCGCCGAAGAGCCTTGCCTCGTTCTCAAGATCGTCCTCAAGCAGACGCATATACTTGAAGCGCATCGCCTTCTTGGAGTTGCGAACGGCTATAGGAGCGTTCGCGGCGATGGCCTTGGCGAGATCCATCGCCTCATCCATCAAGCTTTCGGGCGCAACGACTCTGCTCACAAGCCCAATCCTCTGCGCCTCGTTTGCGTCGATGACCTTGCCGGTGAGAATGAGCTCCATCGCGTTGGCGCGATCAATCGTGCGCATGAGCCTCTGGGTGCCGCCGAAGCCCGGGGTGATGCCGAGGCCGACCTCGGGTTGACCGAACTTCGCCTTCTCGCTCGCAAGGCGGATATCGGCGCAGAGGGCGAGCTCGCAGCCGCCGCCGAGCGCGTAGCCGTTTACAGCCGCTATGATCGGGATCTCAAGGTTTTCAAGCGCACAGAAAGCTCGGTTGCCCCTGCGGGCGAACTCCACGGCCTCCTCATGGGAGAGATCCTTCATTTCGGAGATATCCGCTCCCGCGACGAACGCCTTGCCCGCGCCGGTAACGATAAGGCAGCGAAGCTCCTCATCCTTTGCAAGCTCCGTCGCCCTTTCGTAGAGCTCCTCGAGCGTTTCTGAGTTGATTGCGTTCAGCGCATGCGCGCGGTCGATCGTAAGTATGCCGATATAGCCCTGTTTTTCAAAGTTTATCACATTGTACCTCCTTGAATTGTTGCGATGAGCACTCATCGAAAATATACACTTACATTATACATCCTCGAAGCGGAAATTTGAAATATATTTTTTCTCATGCGCGGTTTTGCCGAATACCCCGCTGTTTTTCACTGGGCTCTACTCCCAAAATCGTAAAAATGTGGTATACTTAACTACATGGAAACACTAATCAAGGGGATACCGGAGTTATTCGGCAAGTCAATAGGGATTGAAGAGCCGTGGTACATCCGCAGCATAGAAACGAAGAACGACGA
>JAFZJT010000108.1 GCA_017553815.1 Clostridia bacterium | reverse complement strand
GCCCTTTAAGCGCACCTCGCCGTCGGGCTTGAGCCTGAAGTACTTCTTCGGCGGCTCGACCATGAAGTCCTCGCGCTCGATATAAACCTCGCGGGAGAATCGGACGGTATGCGTTTTGCCGAACAGAGGATCGCCTTCCTCGGCTATGGGCATATCCTCGATCTTAACGTCAACGAACTCGCCCTCGGGGAAGTTTTCGATGATGACCTTGATGGGGTTGGTAACTGCCATTGCGCGCACGGAATGCGCGTTCAGATCCTCGCGGACGCAGTGCTCGAGCATGGCGGAGTCAACGAGCGAATCCGCCTTTGCAACGCCTGCGCGCTCAAGAAAATCCCTGATGGCGGCGGGGGTGTAACCCCTTCTTCTCATAGCGCAGATAGTGGGCATGCGCGGATCGTCCCAACCGCTCACGTGACCGCCCTTCACGAGCTGCAGAAGGAAGCGCTTGCTCATGATGGTATTGGTGAGGTTCAGCCTTGCAAACTCGATCTGGCGGGGCTTGGGGTCAACAAAACCGCAGTTGTCGATGACCCAGTTATAGAGCGGACGGTGCGCCTCGTACTCGAGCGAGCAGAGCGAATGCGTAACGCCCTCGATCGCGTCCTGGACAGGATGCGCGAAATCATACATAGGGTAGATGCACCACTTGTCGCCGGTGTGGTGATGGCTGCGGTGCAGTATTCGGTAGAGCGCGGGGTCGCGCATATTGATATTTGGAGAAGCCATGTCGATCTTGGCTCTGAGGGTGCGGCTGCCGTCCTCAAATTCGCCGTTCTTCATGCGCTCAAATAGGTCGAGATTCTCCTCGACGCTGCGCTCGCGGTAGGGGCTGTTGACTCCGGGCTCGGTCAGCGTTCCGCGGTACTCCCTTATCTGATCCTTATCGAGATCGCAGACGTACGCCTTGCCGTCCTTTATAAGCTTAACGGCAAGCTCGTAGCAGGTGTCGAAATAATCGCTGCCGTAGCAGAGCTTATCCCATTTGAAGCCCAGCCAGCGGATGTCCTCCTTGATGGCTTCGACGTACTCCACGTCCTCCTTGGTGGGGTTCGTGTCGTCAAAGCGCAGATTGCAGGTGCCGCCGAAGCGCTCCGCGGTCGAAAAATCGATGTATAAAGCCTTGGCGTGGCCGATATGCGGATAACCGTTGGGCTCGGGCGGGAACCTCGTTTTAACAACGGGATTCTTCTTAACGTCCTCAACGATAAATTCCTCTATAAAATTACGCGGTTCAAGCTCTCTTTCCATGATCTTCACTGTCCTTTCGATATATAAAACCATCTTTTATTATGCCACAGATGCACCGTATTTGTCAAGCAAAATCGATATGAGAAAAATGGTAAAATTGTAAAACATATCTCCGCTATTTCAGCTCGAGCTTCATTTCGATATGAGGTATACCGTCCTCAAGAAAAACCTCCGAGCAAGCGGCAAAACCCGCCTTTTCATAGAATCCGATCGCGTACTGCTGCGCATGCAGGCGAATTTCAGACGCGCCGAGCCTTCTGCATTCGTCGATGCAGACACGAAGCAGGCGCATGCCGTTTCCCTTGCCGCGTTCTTTTGCAATGAGTCTGCCTATGTGCATTATGCCGATATCGGCCTCGTCGCGGTAGATACGAGCGCAGGAAAGGCAGCTTCCGTGCTCATCGAGCGTGAAAAGATGCACAGCATAATAATCAAGCCCGTCAAGATCCTGATACGCGCAGTTCTGTTCCACAACGAACACTCCCGCTCGAAGACGAAGAAGCTCGTACAGCTCGCTCGAGGTCAATTCATTGAATGTTTTGATTGTTACATCCGTATTCATTTCTGATTCAATTCTTGATGTGCACGTCCATCTGCGGGAACGCTATCTCCACTCCCGATTTATCGAGCGCAAGCTTTCCGCCCTCGGTCAGCTCGAATTTGAGCCGCCAATAATCCTTCTGATCGCACCAGATACGAAGCATCAGCTTCACTGCGCTGTCCGCGCATTCGCTCATCAAAACGGCGGGGGATGGGGCGCCAAGAACGCCATCGGCGTTTGACGCAAGCTCGATCAGAGCGCATCTTGCAGCGCTTATATCCGCGCCGTAGGCGATCCCGAATTCAATGTCCAACCTGCGCGTTCCTTCGCGGGTGTAATTGACTATCGCGGTATTGGTCAAGCTGCTGTTCGGCAGGGAGATATTGCGGTTATCGGCGGTAACGAGCTCGGTGTAGAAGCTGCCGACGGCGCGCACCGTTCCCTCATGCTCGCCGACCTTGACGTACTCTCCGGCGCGAATGGGCTTTAAAATGAGCAGCATGATGCCGCCAACGAAGTTTCCGAGCGCGCCCTGCACCGCAAGGCTGACGGCAACTCCCGCCGATGCGATCAGAGCCACGAACGAGGTGAGCGGTATGCCCATAATGCCAGCCGCAGAGATGATGACGAGAGCGTACAGAACGGTTTTGATCAGCCCCTCGAAGAAGCCTCTCGCGGTCGGGTCGATTTTCTGAAAACCCTTGCCGCGCTTGATCAGCCTGAGTATCAGCCTTGCGGCGATAAAACCGACTATCAGCATGGCTGTGCCGCCGATAAGCTTCATGCCGTTCATTTCGATTATCTCCTTTATATGCTTCAGATCCATATTTCCTCCGAGTATCAAGCACCGCTGATTTTCCCAAACCAATAATAAACCATTTTCGCGCCGGATGCAAGCCGTAAAGGAAAAAAGGTGTGCCGAGCTGTGATACAAGGCATACCGGAAGGCGTTTTCATCGAAAAGAGGTTTTCTGAGCGTTTTTGAATGAAGGGCGTTGCATTTCGCACCTATTGCGCTTATAATAATCGGGAACGAGCCAAGAACGCCGCGCAAAGTTATATTCAGGAGGCGAAGATGAACAGGATTCTTATCGTTGAGGATGAACTTGCGATATCCGAAGGCTTAAAAAGCTTTCTTGAGTCGGAGGGCTTTTCATGCGGCTGCGCGCAGGGGCAGTCCGATGCGCTCGAAACGTTTGAAAACGGTGAATACGACCTCGTTTTGATGGACGTTTCGCTGAAGGACGGCAACGGCTTCGTGCTATGCTCAGCATTCAAGCGCATGAAGGATACGCCAATTATCTTTCTCACTGCCTCGGGCGATGAACACAGCACAGTTATGGGGCTTGAGCTCGGCGCGGAGGACTATATCGCAAAGCCCTTCCGCCCCCGCGAGCTGCTGCTTCGCATAAAAAACGTGCTTCGCAGAACGGGTTACTCGCAGACGGCAATAAAGCTTGGAAACGTATGCGTGGACACGGAGAAGGGCTTGGTAACTAAGAACGGCGAGGAGATACACCTTTCCGCGCTCGAATACCGCCTTCTGCTTGCTTTCATCAATAATCGCGGCAGGGTCATGACAAGGGCTGCTCTGCTCGAGCATATCTGGGATGCGGCGGGGGACTACGTGAACGACAACACTCTGACGGTCTACATCAAGCGCCTGCGCGATAAGCTCGAGGACGACCCGCAGGAGCCGACCGTGATACTGACGGCGCGCGGCATGGGCTATAAGCTCGCCGATTGATATTCGAGCGAATTTGATGCGGTAAAACAGCATGGAGCTTTTCAAAAACAGAGAGATAAGGGTATTCACGCTTGTCTGCGCCTTGCTCGGCGCGGCTGTTTCGCTCGCACTTTTATTCGTAAGCCCCATAGCTTCACTTATCGCCTCGCTCGGCTTTACCGCGCTTATCGCAGCTTTTCTCATCTTCACATATAACCGTTATAAGCGAATAGCCGCGCTCTCCGATGATTTGGGAAGGATGCTGAACGGCGATTCCGTCGAGCTTTCTAAATACAGCGAGGGCGAGCTGAGCTTGCTTGAAAACCGCCTTGAAAAGCTCGTTCTAAGGCTTCAAAACAATACCGAAGAACTCAAAAAGGAAAAGCTCATGCTTGCGGACTCCATGGCTGATATCTCGCACCAGATAAAAACTCCGCTTACCACGATAAATCTGCTTGCGGCAGCGCTTGCAAAGCAGGAGAGATCCGCGCATGAGAACGGTGAAACCTGCGGAACGGCGGAGCGCGAGAAGACGCTTGCCGATATGCATTCGCAGATAGATCGCATGGATTGGCTCGTTTCGGCGCTTCTAAAGCTCGCAAGATTCGATGCGGACGCCGTAAAGCTCCGTGAAGAGAGCGTTTCGCTCGAAGAGCTCATCCGTCTTGCAACGGAACCTCTTGAGATTATGATCGAGCTGAAGGGTCAGCAGCTTGAGGTGCGCGCGGAGGGCT
This sequence comes from Clostridia bacterium, assembly GCA_017553815.1. The sequence goes on along the minus strand of JAFZJT010000108.1, from coordinate 430 downwards.
TCGCGTGCTGTGACGCGTCGTGGACGGCGGAGGCGCTGATGAACATAATAAAGAATTACTCGGAAAGCATGGGGGAGGGCGTGCTCTTCGTTACTGCGGCAGAGAATCCGCTCTATTCCGAGATAGTGATACTCGACAGCGGAAAGGGGATAGATTCCGAGGACCTTCCCCATATCTTTGAAAGGTTCTATCGTGGGAAGAATTCCTCAAACAGCGGCGTAGGCATCGGGCTTGCGCTTGCAAGAAGCATAATAATCAAGCAGAACGGCACCGTAAAGGCCGAGAACGCTCACGGCGGCGGAGCTAAATTCACCGTTCGGCTGTATAAGGGAACGGTGTAAATTTCGGTGATACTTATCGTTCGTTTTGAATTGTGACTAAACTGTAATGAACGAGTCACGCGCCTGTCATCTTGACAGGCTATAATTAT
>JAFZJT010000107.1 GCA_017553815.1 Clostridia bacterium | reverse complement strand
TCGTCGTTCTTCGTTTCTATGCTGCGGATGTACCACGGCTCTTCAATCCCTATTGACTTGCCGAATAACTCCGGTATCCCCTTGATTAGTGTTTCCATGTAGTTAAGTATACCACATTTTTACGATTTTGGGAGTAGAGCCGAGAAAAATACAGTTGCATTTGAGCGCGGCGCAAAAGGCTATAGCATAAGAAAAGATCTGCGCTAACGCCCTTGTTCGCGCAGACCTTGCTTAGTTCATTTTTATCAAAGGAAAACCTTTGAGAGTTCTTCATTCCGATTTACGGTCTTCCGTAGCCGTAGCCTCCGCCGTAACCGTAGCCGTAGCCGCCCTGACTCTGATAGTCCGAGGCTTTTCCGAGCGTTACGTTCAGCGTTTTTTCAACGTATTCATGCCCTTCGAGCACCTGGACGGTGATTTCGACCGTTTCGCCCGCCGCATAATACTGCAGGCGGTTTTCAAGGTTTGAAAGGCTCGTAACGCGGATGCCGTCGAAATGGGTGATGATGCTCTTGGCGGTGATGCCCGCATCGGCAGCGGGGCCGTTCGCGGTCAAAGAGGTGACGTAAACGCCCTGCGGGATGCCGTATGAAGCGGAGATGCTCGAGGTGATGTCCTCGCCGCGAACGCCGAGATAGGAGGCGTTTTCATCCGAGACCTTCTCGCGCGTGGTGCGGTTCATAAGATCATCGATTATCGGAGTTGCGGGGGTGATGGAGATCGCGTAGCCCATGCCCTCAACGTCGGTGGAGCTGAATTTTGCGGAGTTGATGCCGATAAGCTCGCCGTTCATATTCAGTAGCGCGCCGCCCGAGTTGCCGGGGTTGATGGCGGCGTCGGTCTGTATCATGATAGCGTCGGTGGTGTCGATCCTTCGGCCGATGGCGCTGACTATGCCCGTGGTGACGGACTGTCCGTAGCCGAGCGCGTTACCGATCGCCACGACCTGCTGGCCCACCTTGAGCGAATCGGAATTGCCTATCTTGGCCTGCTTTATAACGCTTGCGGTGCTGTCCTTGATATCCGAAAGCCTGACTGCGATGACCGCAAGGTCGTTGTCGGGGTCGGTGCCCTTGACGGTGGCGGCGCAGGCCTCGTCGTCCACGAAGCACACGGAAAGGGTGGTCGCGTCCTCGATAACGTGGTTGTTTGTAACGATCAGAAGCTCGGTGTCGTTCGTTCCGATGATGATGCCGCTGCCGCTCGACTTGAGTTGCTGGGTCTGGGATTGACCCCAGCCGAATAAGCCGAAGTAGCTCTGAACCTCCTGAACGCTGATATTCGTGATGGATACCATCGCGGGCATCGCGCTCTCGGCGATATCGCTAACGTCCAGCGTCCTGGATTCGGAACCCGGGCTTGGGGAGTAGGTAACGGTGGAGATGCCGCTGTTTTCGGTCTTGTCGGAAACGGCGGGAGCGTCGGTCTCGACGGGAACCGCCGTAATCTCGGTCCCCGTCTTATCGGTCTCGACCGGTTTGCCCTTGAAGAGCGAGCTCACTCCGTAGAACGCCGCCGCTGCGACCGCGCCGAACAGGATTCCGCACAGAACGAAAGTGCAGAGCATTCGAGCGATCCCGTTGCTCTTTTTCTTCTTCGCCCTCACGGGCTCGGCACGGTATTCGTTTTGCGCGCCGTAGTTTTCGTTTTCATACATGGCAGAATGCCTCCTTTTTCTTTGCTATCCCTTTATTTTATCCCGAAATCTTAAATCCAACTTAAAGAATAGAATAAATTTTCGTTTTTTCCCGCCCGCTTGAAATGACAAAGCATACGGCATTTTTTATCGGCGAATTCAAAAAACGGCGCACGCCAAGAGGGAAGCGCGCCGCGGGAGAAAAGCCGGGTCTAACTATCATTTTCATTCACATCAATACTCCGAATGTGTTCGCGCAGAACAAGATTGATATACTGGGAAAGCGAGCGTTCGTCACGCTCTGCCTCGACACGGATGCGCTCAAGTATGTCTGCATCTATCGTAATGCTGATTTTTTCTTTAAGCGGTTTCATTACTCGCATCACCTCAAGTCTATTATAGGATAAAATACGAAAAAAGATTGACAAGTAGGATAAAGTAGTATAAAATAGGATTTAATCTTATTTAATTTTGAGATAAAGTCCAAAGCGGATTAGGAGGAGTAAACACATGGAAACTATCCACTATGTCACATCGTTACTAACGTTTTACCTCAAAGGTTCGATCCAAAATGAGCAGAACTTCATTAAGTTTACTAAACCGAACACGGTTTTGGGATTGATACCATTGGGCTCGAAGAAGGAAAACGTTCCGATCAACCAAATCTCATCTGTAACAAGCAATTTCAAGTTGAAGCTGCTCAAACTCTTGTTAGGCGTTATCGCAGCTATTGCGGGCTTTTCTGCAATGTTTTCAAAGGGCGGTTTTATCGGCGGCCTGATAATACTTATAATCGGAGCAAACTGGATTTTGGATGCATTTGAGATTCAGCTTCAAGTCAACATGACATCGGGTCGCAGCAAGCTCATAGATTTCTTTATTTTCGATAAGAATAAGGCAGAGCTGGCTGAAAAGCAGATCAATGCATTGATTTCAAACCGCCTTGCCGATACGAACACACGTGAACAAACTGATCGCATCGTCGGAGCTATCGATAATTTGAGCAGCAAGAATTAGTCGTGATTTTTCACGCACAATACAAATATGGAGCGCATCCGCCTCAGTGATGCGCTCACATAGGAAAAAGTCTGCATCAAAATCGGGGATGCAGACTTCTACATTATTTGAAATAGAATAATTATTTCGTGATATACGCCATAAGCAGCTTATAGGTGTTCTCAAGCCCCTTTATATGCGTACGCTCGTAGCCGTGGCTGTTCGCAGTGCCGGGGCCGATGGCGGCATGGCGGATATCGTATCCCGCGAGCACGCTCGGATCGCAGTCCGTGCCGTAATGCGGGGTGAAGATATCCATAACGAAATCCGCGCCCGAAGCCTTCGCCGCCTCGCGAAGCTCGTTCGTCATGCCCCAATGGTAGGGGAAGCGGGAATCCTTGCAGAAGATGGAGACCTTCTTTTCGTCAGAATTCTGCTCGGAGCCCGTCGGCGCGATATCTATTGCGAGGATATCCTTAACGTCCTCGGGAAGGTACACGGTGCCGTGGCCGATCTCCTCATACATCGCAAAATAGGCGTATACCTTGCGGTTCAGCTTTACTCCCTGCTCCTTGATGCGCTTCATAGCGGCAAGAAGCACGGCGGCGCAGGCCTTGTCGTCGATGAAGCGGGATTTGATATAGCCGCTCGCGGTGTACTCAAAGCGCGGATAGAGCGCTATCATATCGCCGGTGTCGATGCCGAGCGCATGGGTGTCGGCGGCCGATTTCACATCCTCATCGAGCACAACGCAAACGTTCGTGCGGTAGTCGGGCAGAGCCACGCGAAGCTCCTCCTCGGTAACGTGAACGCTGTTCGGCGTGCGGCATATCGAGCCCGTGTAGACCTTGCCGTCGCGCGTATGGATGCGAACGTTCTCCGTTACGCAGTAGAACGGGTACAGACCGCCCACGGCGCAGACGTTCAGCGTGCCGTCCGCGTTCACATGGCGCACCATGAGGCCGATATCGTCGAGATGCGCTGTCACGGCAAGCGCCTCGCCCTCACCGCCGAGGTTCGCGATAACGCCGCCCTTGCGGGTCACCTCGTAGGGAACGCCGATCCCGTCGAGCATCTCCAAGAGAAGCGCCTGCACTTCCTCGTACTGACCCGTGGTGCTGTCCTTTTCAAGCAGACGCTCGAAGGAAGATAAGCAGTATTTTTCATCGAAACAGTTCATGGTTCTCTCCTGTATTTATTGTATTTTATGCCTTTCGGCTTTTAAGACTGAAGCTGTTCCGCTATTGCCGATATCGCGGCCTCTATCGCGGAAACGATGTCGCCGAGGTTCATGCTCGGCGTATTTGCGGGCTTATCCGCCGCCTGAACGGGGATAAACGGAACGTGCATAAAACCGCCGATCGTATCGGGAAACTCGGCCTTGAGCGCGTGAAGCACCGAGAACATCAGCTCGTTGCAAACGAAGGTTCCCGCTGTATTCGACACCTCGGCGGGAATGCCTATACGCTTTATCGCTTCCGTGATTTTTCTTATCGGCAGCGTGGAAAAAAACGCATCGGGCGCGCCGCTTATTATCGGTTCGTCCGTGGGCTTTCTGCCCGCATTGTCGGGAATGCGTGCATCCATCAGATTGATCGCTGCGCGCTCGGGCGTTACGGCCGCCCTGCCGCCCGCCTGCCCGATGCATAGAACGGCGTTCGGCCTTTCGCGGCGTATCGCTTCGACCGTAATGCGCGAAGCCTCGCGAAAAACGGTCGGCACGGTCAGCTTGACTATATCAATGCCGCCCACATTGCCCACGAGCGAGACCGCCTCTTGCGCGGGATTCACTTTTTCGCCGCCGAAGGGATCGAAGGCGGTTAGAAGAAGCTTCATAATTATCTCCGATATAGTGAATAGTGAATAATGAATAGTGAATAGTTGTGGTTGAAATTCCTGCGGAATTTCCTCATTTTAATTCTTTAAGCTTGCTCAAATACCCTTCCTTTTCAAGCAGAGCGTGGAGCGTTTGCTCGGTTTTCATTAGAGAAAGCGCCTCTTCGGCTTCATAGAGCGCCGCCCTTCGCTTTTCGAGCGGGATATTCGTTTTTTTCGCGCGTATCATCAGATTTTTCGGCGTGTGCGAAAGCTCAACAAACTCCATCACCCGCGCGGAGTAGCCAAGCGCATACAGAAGCTTTTGCCGAATGGAATCGGTCATCAGCGCGCAAACCCGCTCCCTTAGGATGCCGCCGTCGTCGAAGAGCGGGAACGCGGAAAGCTCGGCATTCTTATTCAGCTCGTGCTGGCAGCAGGGGGACGATAGGATGTACTTTGCACCGAAGCGCACTGCGTTAAACAGCGCAAGGTCGGTCGCCGTGTCGCAGGCGTGCAGCGAGATCATAAGGTCTATTTTCCCGCCGTTCTCCTTGGCGTAGTCCGCTATGTCGCCGCAGTAAAAGCTTAGGTTTTTATAACCGTATTTTTCTGAAAGCGAAGCGCAAAAATCTATCACGTCGCGCTTGAGGTCGAGCCCTGTCATGATAACGGGGCGCTTCGCGATCTCGGTAAAATAATAGTAAACGATGAAGGTCAGATAGCTCTTGCCGCAGCCGAAATCGACTATGTGGAGAGGACTTTCGGCGGAAGCGGGCTCGTCCTTCACAAGCTCGCCAACCAACTCGATAAAGCGGTTTATCTGGCGGAATTTATCGTTCATGGACTTGATTATCCGACCGTCCGCCGTCATAACGCCCATATCCACGAGCGGCGGGATAACGCGCCGATTTGAAAGCAGATAGCTCTTCTCTCGGTTTGGACCCTTCTCGGCCTTGGGCGCGGTTTTTGCGGTGTGTTTACCCGCAAGCAGCTTGCCCTTTTTACTTATCTTGGCGGTGAATTCATACTCCGCGCTCCATGCGTTGAGCTGCGAAAAATCCGAAAAAAGCGCCTCGATGCGGCTCTTGGCGCTTTCAAGCGGGATGCGCTCATGAAACGCCTGCTTCTCGGTCAGCTTCTCGGCGAAGTACTCCCCGCCCGTGAGATTAAGGCTTATGCGCCGAAAATCGCCGGAGCGCGGCGCGCTCATTATTATTTTGTATGCGCCCGAGGCGAGCACCTCGGCTATGATCTCGTTTATACCTTCCAAAGCCAATTCTTTCGTTCCTTCGTTTTACGGCGGCTTGATGCGCCGCAAGCTATAGTTTATCACCATTTCGCGCCGCATACAAGGCACGAGAGCGGCTGACGGTGAAAAACTTTGGAAAATATTTATAAAAACGCTTGAAAAATCAATAGTTTGCGTTATAATGTATAATTGATGGAATATGCAAACAACACAATTGAACCAAAGCCGAACGGCGGGATGGAAGCGCGGCTAATGCAGAGCGCGTGCGAAGCCTTCCGCAATTCGGGCGATCCCGCGCAGCTTGCGCCGCTCTCGCTCGCCTATATGGGCGACACGGTGTACGATCTTTTCGTTCGAACGATGCTTCTTGAGACCACGACGCTGACCGTGCACGGCCTGCATCAGCGCGCGGCGAAGCTCGTTTGCGCCAAGGCGCAGGCGGCGGCGTTTCGCGCTATCGAGCCCCTGCTCGATGAAAAGGAGCTTTCGGTCTATCGGCGCGGCAGAAATTCGCATATCGGCACCGTGCCCAAGAGCGCGTCGATAATGGATTACCGCACCGCGACGGGGCTTGAGGCGCTGATAGGTTTTCTTTACCTCTCGGGAGAAAATGAACGGCTCAATGAGATAATGCGGCTTATTCTTTCGCAAAAAACAGACTAACACATAAACCAAGGAGCAAAAAATGGCGGACTACAACAACAATTCAAGGCGTTTCGGCGGCAAGGGCGGCAGAGGCGGCAATTTTGACGGCAGGCGCGGCGGCAAGAGCTTTGAGCGCGGCGGCAAGCCCTACGGCGAGCGCCGCTTTGGCGATAAGCCCCGTTTCGAGGGTGAACGCAGATTTGACAATAAACCCCGCTTTGACGGTGAGCGCCGCTTTGAGGGCAAGCCCCGCTTTGAGGGCGAGCGCCGCTTCGGAGATAAACCCCGTTTTGAGGGTGAGCGCCGCTTCGAGGGTAAGCCCCGTTTCGACGGTGAACGCGGCGGAAAGCCCGGATTTAACGGCGAACGCCGTTTCGGCGATAAACCCCGTTTTGAGGGCGAACGCAGATTTGACAATAAACCCCGCTTTGACGGTGAGCGCCGCTTCGAGGGTAAGCCCCGTTTTGAGGGCGAGCGCCGCTTCGGAGATAAACCCCGCTTTGACGGCGAGCGCCGCTTCGGAGATAAACCTCGCTTTGAAGGCGAGCGCCGCTTCAGAGATAAACCCCGCTTTGAAGGCGAGCGCCGCTTCGGAGATAAACCCCGCTTCGAAGGCGAGCGCCGCTTTGAAGGCAAACCCCGTTTTGACGGCGAGCGCGGAGGTAAGCCCCGCTTTGAGGGTAAGCCCCGTTTTGAGGGCGAGCGCCGCTTTGGTGATAAGCTCCTCTTCGATGAAAGGCCGCGCTTTGAAAGGCCCGAATTTGTGCAGGATGCTCCCGTTGACCCCGAGAATCTGCCGAATATCATCATGGGCAGGAATCCCGTGCGCGAGGCCGTCAAGAGCGGCAGGAGCATCGACCGCATTCTCGTTACCGCGGAGCACGACGGCTCCCTCGGCGAGATCGTCGCAATGGCGCGCGAAAAGAACCTCGTTATCCGCGAGGTGGACAGGCGCAGGCTCGATGAGATCTGCATGCCCTTTGGGCACGACGGAAAGCCGGGCAACCATCAGGGCATCGTTGCTGAGATACCCGGAGTTGAATACAGCGAACTTTCGGATATCCTCGCCTACGCCGAGGAAAAGGGCGAAAAGCCCTTCGTGATTCTGCTCGACGGCATCGAGGATCCCCACAATCTCGGCTCCATAATCAGAAGCGCGGAATGCGCGGGCGCGCACGGCGTTGTTATCCCCAAGCGCCGCTCGGCTCCCGTAACGGCAACGGTCGTGAAGACCTCTGCTGGCGCGGCGGAGCACATGCGCATCGCGCGCGTGGTGAATATCGTTGCCGCGATGGAGCAGCTCAAGGAAGCGGGTCTCTGGATAGCGGGCGCGGATATGGCGGGCGAAAGCATGTATAAGGCCGATATGAAGGGCGGCTTTGCGCTCGTCATCGGCGGCGAGGGCGACGGCCTCGGCAAACTCGTTAAGGAAAAATGCGATTTCCTCGTTTCGATCCCCCTTCGCGGCAGCATCGATTCGCTGAATGCGGCGGTCGCGGCGGCGATCATCATGTTTGAAAAGAACAGGCAGGACGCGCAGTGAACGAAGAAAAAGCGCGGGAGCTCTTTGAAAAATACGCAAAAAAGCTTCGCATCTCACCGCAGTGGGACGTGAAGCTCGAGTTCGTGCGCGACCCCGAGTGGCGAAAAACGGGCGATTTCAAGATCGACTGCGACGATCGAAAGGCGATTCTGCTTTTGAACGCGGCTGCGCCGAAGCAAGCCAATATCGAGGAGGTCATCGTTCACGAGCTGATGCATATAAAGCTCTATCCGCTCGACCAGGTCACCGAATCGCTCATCACCGCGAGCTTCGAGGAGGGAACGAGCGCCCGCGATTTTGCCTACACGCAGTTCTTCACCGCGCTCGAGCAGACCGTGGAGGAGCTTACGAAATGCTTCCTTCTCGAATTCGGGGAGGACAGGGAGCTTTCGTTCGGGCGATGCGCGAAAAACCGCTCGTTCAACGAATTGTATGAGGGGCTTAAAAACATCGAATGACCGATAACGGCTCAAAACCGAATTATGAAGCTATGAGCGATGAGGCGCTTTCCGCGCTCGCCAAAAACGGCGATAAGGACGCGGAGCGCCTGCTCGTGTTGCGCTTCATGCCCCTTGTTCGCTTGAAAACAAGGCCGTATTTCCTTATCGGCGCGGACGACTCGGATCTCGTTCAGGAGGGCTCGATAGGGCTTTTCGGCGCTATCCGCGATTACGATAACGGGAGGGGCGCGAGCTTCCGCTCGTATGCCGAGGTCTGCATAGTGAACAACATAATCGCCGCGGTCAAGCGCTCAACGCGCAAGAAGCATATCCCGCTGAACAGCTATGTCTCGCTTGACAAGCCCCTTTCGGAGGACGACGAGGACTCCGCCACCCTTGCGGACAGGCTCGGCGCTGACACGAAGAGCCCAGAGGAGCTTTTTATAAACCGCGAGGCGGAGCAGCAGCTTATGAAGAGGATCTCCGAGAAGCTGACCGATTTTGAAAAGCAGGTTTTGGCGCTCTTCTTGGAGGGCAGAACGTATAAACAGATGGGCGAGATCACCGGGCGCACCGCCAAGGCCGCCGACAATGCGCTTCAAAGGGTTAAGAAGAAGGTTGCGGCGATACTGAAGGACGAGAGCGATGAAGACTGATCGCCGCGCAGCAGCCATAGGGATTTTTTAAGATTCAATTCGTTTTTTCGGGGAGCAGACCCCGTCGATCATTCCTGTTCAAAACTATAGAATTCATGCACGAGGCTTCGATAACCGAGCGCCTTTATATCCTCATACCTTGCGTTGAAGCGGGTCTTGGTGCGCGTTTCCGCCATCAGAAAGCGGATGCAGTCCTGAGCGTAGCCGTCGATCACGCGGAGACTCTCCGAGGTGTTTATGACCGGGAAGAACCAGCGCGCCCAAGTCAAGTCGCTGTCCGCGGGGTTGTCGAAGAGCTTGCGGTTGAAGGCGCGGATGAACGCGATCGCGGCCTTTTCGCCGGGAAGCCCCTTGCGCTTTGCCCAGCGGGAGAGGGCGCGCGCCTTACGGCGCATTTTCATCTTGAGCTTTTTGACCGACGAGGGGGCGATATCCACCTTGCCGCCGCTGAAGATGAAGCCGAGGAAGATCCGGCTTTCACCCGCATCCGCGAAAAACTCCTTTTCGGGGTTGACCGAGAGATGCATTTTATTTAGAAATGCCTGGATAAATTCGGCATGCTCGATGCATTTTCCCTTCGTTTCGGCAAAAACGATCATATCGTCCGAATACCTCGCGTATGGGATGCAGTTCTCGAAAAAATAGCGGTCAAGCTCGCAAAGAAAGAGGTTTGCAAAAAGCTCGAAAGCGGCGTTCCCGCCATAATGCCCTTTCTTTCCTCCACCTCCCTGCCCTTTTCAAGCACGTTTTTTTCGCACAGAAGCATTTTGCAGAACGAGAGCAGAGTGGGATCGTCCGAAAGCGAAGCATCGAGCATCGGGATCAAAAGGTGTATATCGATCGAGTTGAAATAATCGCTTATATCCACCTTATATGAAAACATTTTTTCGATCCGCTTGTCCCGCGCAAATCGGCGAACAGCATCCTTCGCGCCGCGCCCCGGTCGGAAGGAGTAGAGTCCGGAGTAGAAAAGATGATCGTATTTTCGAAGGATCCGATGGGTAAGCAGCTTCAAAACGAGGTTTTCATTCTTCGGATATGTGTAGACCGTGCGCTTTTTCGTTGAGTTTTGCTTGCTTATGATCGCCTTTTTCGGTAAAGGAAAGCTGCCGCTTATTATCTCGCGGCATACAGCTTCGTATTCCCTTTTTTCGATGAATTCCGTTAGCTCCTTTTCGCGCCAGGCGGAGAGATGATGCTCCTTTTTGCAGGCGAGAAAATCGAGCCAAGCGCGCTCATCAGCAAGCATATCGATTAAACTCATTTTTAACGCTCAAGCTTTGGTTTTACTTATTAAAATACGCCGCCGTTATACTTTTTCTGGACGAGAACTATCACCGTGATCCCCGCGGCAAGCCCGATTATCGGCAGAAGTATCGTTGCAATGCCCGCTCGCTCGCCGATGATGAGCGCGGCAAGCCCCGAAGCAAAAAAGGCGGCGGCGATGATGAAAAGCCCGACGGAAAATGCCCTTGCATATCGCTTTGCATCGCCCTTTTCGATGTTTTTGCGGTGGTAGTCGTGGATAAGGCTCGCGTTACCTCGGAAGATAGCGATCCCAAAGCCGAGCATCTGAACCGCCGCTACAAGCATGATTATCACGTATACAATCATGTTTCCTCCGCCCTAGGATAATATTTAAAACGCTTCGATGACTATATCCGGCCCCTCGCCGCGCCGCGCATAGACGGCCTCGAGCTCCTCGATGGCCTCCGCCTTGCTCCGAACGAGCCCGGGTCGGTGGCTGACGAGCAGATACGGCGCATCGATGCGCTTCAAGGTCTCAAGCTGGCTCTGCAAAAGCTGTGCGTTGAAGATGAGCTTTCCGCCCTCCTGCCTGCAGTAGAGCGCGTCGCCAACAAAGGCGTATTCGCCGTCCACCTCAAGCCCCAAACAGCCCTTGGCGTGGCTCGAGGGCAGAAGGAAGATATGCACGCCGCCGATGCGCAGATCGCCATGCACCATCCTGCCCTTCACCTTCGTGTATCTCTGCGTGTTCTTCGTCATATACACGGAATCGCGGTTGACCTTGCTCATATTCCCGATATGGTCGGGATGGAAATGCGATAGCACAATATGGTAGCGCTCGCTCAGAAGCTCGAGCACGCGCCTGTCCGCCCCAACGTCGAAAAGCCAGCTTCGCTCGCCGTCGTGAATGATGCCGATATCCGCGGAAAGCGGGTCATCGGTCGCCTCGATATAGCTTATTTTTTCGTTTAACTTTATTATTTCCATAGATTTCAATTTATTTTTTGATATAGAGCGGCATATCCCATTCGTCCGCGCCGTTTTCAATAAAGCCGAGGCTCTTCCAGAAGCGAACGGAGTTTTCCTTCGTGCTGTTCAATTCATAACAGACCGCGCCCTGCGCCTTGGTGTGCGCTTCAAACGCCGCAAAACAGCGCCGCCCCGTGCCGTTTCCGCGAAAACCCTCGAACACCCGGAAATCGAGCATGAAGCATTTGCCGCCCTCGCTCTCATAGATACAGTAGCTTACCGCGCCGATGCGCTCGCCGCTCTCTATGAAATAGGCGAAATGCTGTTTATCCTTTTCGCGAAGCATATGCGCTTTGAGGATGCCTCTGTATTCCTCGCCCGCGAAGTATTCGATATCCTCCTCATCGTCGATGATGCCGTCGTTTATCAGATACGGAAGATGAATGCGCCAAAACTCATCGAGCCTCTCAACGGGTATTTCCTCAAGCGTTATGATTTTTCCTGTATTCAAAGCATTTTCTCCATTATTATCTCATCGCCGTCCGCTTCGCCCGTGTGGGTGAAGCCGAGCTTTTCATAGAGCCGCCGCGCTTCGTCGTTGCCCTCTATGTAGCAGAGCACGACCCTATCGAACCGCCCGTCCTCGCGCATCAAATCGAGTATCTTCCGCGCCGCCTCAAGCCCGAGGCCGCGATGCTGATACCTTTCATCGATGAAAAGCTGGCTGAAATCATACGCGCCGCGCCCGTCCTCATCGAACCAGTCGTAAAAGAGCGCCATTCCGACGGGCAGCTCGTCATCGCAGATAACGAATGCGCGGCTGTTCTGCTCGCGATAGGCGTAGGCGCGGGCGAGCAGCACGGCGGAAGCAGCCACGAACCTCTCCTGCTCGGGGCTGACCTTGAGGCGTAAACGCCAGTTTTCTGGGGTGACGGGACGCAGAACTATCATATTGTCCTCCAAAGAAGCTGTTTGGCAATTAAAAAACGCCGGAGAAAACCTTAAATGCCGATAAGTTATCGGCAATACAAGATCGTACACGGGTGGGCTGCCTGCGAAGCAAACTAAACTTAACGATCAAAGAAAATAAAGCGAATAGGATCGCCGCGCATGGGGTCGAAACTGCGAAATCCCATAGGGATTTCAACCGCAATTATTCACTATTCGCTATTCACTATTCATTGACCGAAGACCCGTGCCGGATCCGCCGCAGGCGCAATGCGTTCTCCGGCGTTGGCGCGGAGAAGGCAAAGCTTCTGCCGCAAGAACATTTTAGCATGCGGCGCGGGGGTAGGTCAATGAATTTTCCCATGCGGCTCTGAAGCTATTGCATCAGGAAAAGGTTTTATTGTCAAGATCGCCGCTATGTCTATAAAAGATACAATACATTCCTATCATAACAAAAACGATGGCAAAAACAAATGCGAATGCTATAATTGCAACAGTTCCGAGCAAGGCCGCTAAAACAGATTTGCCACCAAACCCGCCAAAGTGCGGAGCGATAAGCGGTTCGACAAATCCGCCGCAAAACACAGCTGCCAAAAGTATCAAATGCACCGCGATTTGGTGCGTGATCTCGGATTCTGGCGTTATGTCCTCGGGCGCAAGTACACAAGTCAGCTTCAAGTTTTGGGTGCGTTTGAATAAAAACGCAAGCGCATTTTCAATGCAGAATCTCGGTTTCAGTCGGCGCATGGATAATCCCTCCCAAGAGCGCGGTATTTATAATTTGATACGATCCACCGGAGTCCCGTCTGCTGACTCAAGCCAATACGGCTCCACCGCAAAACGTACAACACCCAAGCCCTGCATAAACCGCGGAGCTTGAAGCGCTATTTAATTCGTAGACAGCGGTATTCTATTTGTCGATGGCTTTCGACGTGCGATCGATAACGTATCTCTTCTCGTTCCACCAGCCCCAATGGTCGTAGTAGAACCTCAGGTACGGCACGCCCTCGTTTTCACAGCGCCAACGGAGCATTTTCGCGCTCGTTTTCTCGCTCATAAGCTCCACGACCAGCGCCTTTGCGCCCGCCTTGGTGAAGGTGACGACGGTTGCGTGGCGGTTCGCCGCTTCCTCGAAACCGAGCTCGTATTCGGGGAAGTTTTCGCGGAAAATCTGCTCAAAATACTCGCGATAACCAAGGCCGGAATTGTACTGATTCTCCCTGGTGGGGATATTCTCCCAATAGCCTCCCTCGCCCTGCTCGGTCTGCCGGCCCTGCTGCATCGAGGCGTCGAGCTCTACGCATTCGTCCTCGATCGTGTCCTCGAGCTTGCCCGCCGCATTTTCAAGCGAATTCGCGGCGTGTTCGATCTCGATCTTTGCCTGCTCGGCGGCATTCTTTATTGCGCCGAAAAGTTTATTGAGTATTCCCATAAGAACGCCTCCTTTTCTATATTATATCACAGCCGCAGTATATTGCAAGAAAAATCTGCGCACAGCTGAATTTCTCCGATCTTAATACTAAACTCCCGTAGACCGCTCCGCCGCCCCGCACCGCTAAGTGTACGGCATTTGGCGCATGCACACTTGCGCGAAAAAGCCGTATCCCGCGCCGTATCGAAAAAAACATCCGCCTTATACGAATACGTCCTTCGCCGCGTTGTTCATTTGTATTGACTATTATTCCGCGCTATTGTAAAATATCAACAGTAAACAATCAAAACCGCCCGGAGGCGAATATGACCGAAACTCTCTATTATGAATACCCCACCGTTACCGAATGCTCCGCAGAGGTAGTTTCCTGCGAGGAAAAGGACGGCGTGTACGCGCTCGTTCTGACCCGCTCCCCCATCTTCCCCGAGGGCGGCGGCCAGCTTGCGGATGGCGGGCGCGTTTTTACGGATAAAAAAAGCGCCGGAATACTCGATTGCCGAACCGTGAACGGCGAAACCGTGCATTATATGGATTCGCCTTTTGAGGTCGGCGAGCGCGTTGCCGTGCGGCTCGATCTTGAAAAGCGGCTCGATCACGCCGAACAGCACACGGGCGAACACATCCTTTCGGGACTTGCAAGCAAGCTTTTTTCCGCGAAGAACATCGGCTTTCACATGGCGGCGGACTACTGCACGATCGACCTCGACCTTCCGCTTGAAAAGGAGCAGCTCGAAGCGCTCGAAATCGAGGCAAACAGGGCGGTTCGCGCCGATTTAAGCGTACATACGGAAGTTACCGACGGCGAGGACGCTTCAAAAAGAACGCTTCGCAAGCGCGCGGAAAAGGCGGTCGGAGAGGTTCGCATAGTCTATATAGACCACGGCAAGGTGGATTCCTGCACCTGCTGCGGCACGCATCTGCACACCACGGGCATGGTCGGCGCCATTCGCATCACCGACGCACAGCATTACAAGGGCGGCACGAGGCTTTTCTTCGCCTGCGGAAACCGGGCTGCGAGGCTCTCGATCGATGAGCACGCCGCGATGAGCGAGCTTGCGAGGAAGTATTCGACCTCGCGGGAGGGTCTGCCTGCGGCAATCTATAAGCAGATGGACGAAGTGAACGCGCTCAAATCCGAGCTCAAGCAAAAAAGCACCCTGCTTGCCGCAAAAACCGCCGATGAGCTTATGAAAAATGCCGAAGTCAAGGGCGGCGCGAGCATAGTTTTCGATTCGCTCGAGGGAGTCGGCGCAAACGACCTCAAGCTCATCCTCGAGGAGCTTTCAAGGCGCGCCGAGGTCGAAAAAGCCACCTTTGCCGCATTGCTTTTCGCCCCGTCGAAGGACGGCACCGACTACCGAATGGCCTGCTCCGCGGGCTTCAAGCTGAGCATGAAGGAGCTTTGCAGTGCCGTCAACGCCGCTTTGAACGGCAAGGGCGGCGGCAGTCCCGTTTTCGCGCAGGGCAAGAGCGAAAGGAAGCTCGACGAGGGCACGTTTGATGCGCTTAGAAGCTATCTGATGGCGGCGGCGGGCTGAGGCCATTTAGTGAAGAGTGAATAGGATAGTTTTAATAATCGAATACGACGGAAACGCCTACGTCGGCTGGCAGGTCCAGCCGAACGGTATCGCCGTTCAGCAGGTCTTGGGCGAGGCGCTATTTAGGCTCACGGGCGAAAAATGCACGCCCCACGCTTCGGGTCGCACCGACAGCGGCGTTCACGCGCGCGCTCAGGTGGCGCATTTCGACACAATGAGCCGCATCCCTGCGGATAAATTCGCGTTCGCGCTCAACACCTATCTTCCGAAGGATATAAGGATAAAGGGCAGCCTTGCGCTCCCGGGCGAGGAGGCGGGCGAAGACGAGTTTCACTCCCGTTTCTCGGTTCAAAAAAAGCATTACCGCTATGCCGTTTTGAACACCGTCCACGATTCTGCCTTCCTTTCGGGCAGGGCGCTTCATATCTACAATAAGCTCGATTTGGACGCGCTGAACGCTTCGGCTCGGCACTTCCTCGGAACGCATGATTTAGCCTCGTTCAAGGCGGTGGGCAGCAAGGCGGCCACGACCGTGCGCACGATCTATAAATCCGAATGGCGCCGCGAGGGCGAGATGCTTTACTACGACGTTGCGGGAAGCGGCTTTCTTTACAACATGGTGCGCATCATGGTCGGCACGATGCTTCGCGTCGGGCAGGGGTACGAAAGCGCTTCGATAATTGAAAACGCGCTGATGAATCCGAGCCGCGAGAACGCAGGCGACACCGCCCCCGCGCATGGGCTGACGCTCTGGCGCGTGGAGTATAACGAGTTCGATACCGAGGATATTTTGAGGAAGAATGCATACGAGCTGACGAACTTCAAAACGAACTGATCGAGCCACGGCAAGGCTTCCCGCGCGTCCTTGGCGGCGAATTTTCTGAGCGCCCGCCGATAAAACGCGGGCAGAGCGAGCGCCGCCTGTCGCGGTCTCGCTGCGGTCGAATGGTTCGGTTTAAGCCTCGGTAAAACTCGGTTTAAAACTTTAAACTATATACCGAAAAACACTTGACAAAAGCGCCCAATTGCGCTAAAATAGCAAAGTGCCTTGAATAGTGTGCGCCCGTAGCTCAGCGGATAGAGTGCCCGGCTACGAACCGGTAGGTCGCAGGTTCAAATCCTGCCGGGCGCGCCATGTTATCTATACGAAAAAGATATAGAGCAAAAAAAGCCCGATAAAATCGGGTTTTTTTGCACTCAAAACGCCTGTAAATCACTATACAGATCCATAGATGTAAAATGGGTATTTTTGCCATTTGACAGGACTTGAACCCCTGTGAAAATCAAATATCGAACATTTTCAGGCGGTCGGTTTCAAAACTGCCCGCCTTTTTTGTTATCCAAGCGCCGATCGTTTCAAAACGGTTGGTGCTTTTTTCATTTCTAACGAAAAGGAGTAAAGCCAAATGTTATTCACAGAAAACCCAAAGCTAAGATCTTTGGAGCGGCTCATGACGAGCATTCCGAATGTCATGCCGCGAGCAAGCGGCGTTTTGGTCATGCACCGCTTTGAGCCGCCGCCGGAGCCCTGCCCCAAACGATACCGCACCT
>JAFZJT010000106.1 GCA_017553815.1 Clostridia bacterium | reverse complement strand
CTTCCGGATATCGAGATCACTTGCACCGATTCATCCGAATGCTTCGATGACAACATGGCCTATCTGCACAGCCGTCTTTTGGACGAACAGAACCCGAAGGTCAGAAAGCTTATACAGAAGGATATCGACTTTCTGGATAATGTTCAGATCGAGATGGCAACGGCAAGGCAATTCCTCTTTACGGCGAGGATCAAGCCCTCAAAGGACAAGCAGGTATTCGACACCGCCAACCGGATCGAAAAGGTGATCTCGGAACAGGGCTTCGAGGTGCGAAGGATGCGAAAGAGCGAGATAAAACGCTTTCTCGCCCTGTATTTCGATGCGAGCATGAACGGAGAACAGATGCCCGATCATGACGGCGAACAGTTTTTCGAGGAGGAAGAAAATGAGGACTGAATCAGTAAAAAGGCGCATTCTCGCCGTGCTTGCCGTTCTGCTGTTCGCGGCTTCGGCGCTCTGCGGAGCAAATGCCGTGCGCGAACACAAAAGCCGAACGAAGGACAGCGATGATTTCAAAGCGCTTGCAAGGCTGGTGGAGATAGTGCCGACCGAGTCAAAGTCAACGGAGGTGATCGTTCCTTCTCCCACGCCCATAAGCACGGAGAACACGCATGCTGTTTCCGAGGTGCCGTATGCAAGTGCCTTGCCGAGCGATACTCCGAGCGAGCCTGCTGTCACTCCCAAAGTTTCCGCCCCTCGGCTTCTTCACGACATCCACCGTCTTATCGAAATGAACGGCGACTGCATAGGCTGGCTGTCCATCGAAGGCACGGCGGTCGATTATCCCGTTATGCACACACCTGCTTATCCGCAGAAGTATCTTCGAATGAACTTCTTTGGGGAAAGCAGCTCCGCCGGCGTTCCGTTCATGGATCACCGCTGCGATCTGTCGGATGACAATATCATAATCTACGGTCACAATATGCGAAAAGGCACTATGTTCGCTTCACTCAAGAACTATCTTCACAGGGAGTATGCACTTGCCCATCCGACGATACTCTTTGAGACCGAAACAGCGGTGCATGAGTTCAGGGTGTTCGCCGCAGCGATAGTGAGCGTAGACGATCCGTGGTATGGCTTTATAAGCGCAGAAAGCGAGGATGCTTTCGATAAGGCCGTCCAAAGGATATTCCATCGTGCGATCATGACATATGGAACTATGCCAAGCTGCGGCGGCCGCATCCTTACGCTCTCCACCTGCCACTCAAGCGGCTCGAATAGCAGACTCGTAGTGCTTGCGGCGGAGGAAAGACCGCAGATACCCCTGCGTTGGGATCCAAACCATCCGATATTTAAGTTTCACATTGACAGATGGGGTTAAATATGGGTATAATAAGCACAAACCTAAATCAAGGAGTGCTTGCCTGTGTCAAACGATAATGAACTGAGCAGAATAACCGAGCTTACAAAGCGGATAGAGGCTCTGCCGAGGGGCTATGTTTCCAAGAAGACCATCAGCGGCAAGACATATTACTACCATCAATGGTCGCAGAATGGAAAAAAGCAGAGCAGGTATCTGCATGACGGCGAGATAGAACCGCTTGCCCGGCAGATAGAGCAGCGAAAGGCGCTTCAGGCGGAGCTGAGAGAGCTGCGGTCAAAAGCGGCAGATTCGCTGCCCGGTGCTCAGCGGAAGGAGGAAACGAATATGAAATACACTCTTATGCATAAAAACACCGCCGTGGCGCAGATAGAGCTTGACGATGTGACGGGCTTAATTTCGCGCATTGGCGAGGTATATGCCGAGAAGCATCTTCCGCTCGGCATCTCCGTTGTGCGCGAACGCCCCGACCGAGCGGATCTCAACGAATGGTGGACGGACAGATCGATTCCCGCAAGCAGATCGGGCATACGCGAAGCGCTCGAAACCCTTGAGATATCGAATACCAAGATGCTGCTCGTTCGCTGCCTCGGTCTCAGCCTCTCGGATCAATACTGGATAAAGCCGGAGTGCTCCGAACTTTTATGGGAACATATCAACTTCTTCGATAATCCCTTCTCGGACGATATAGGCGACGTACTGCTCGGCGGCAACAAAAAAACGGATGCGCTCGACTTCTCATCCCCCGACAATACCTCGGACGGCAACCTCAAAAAGAGGTGGAAGATCATGGACGGTAAGCGCTGTCTTATCAAGGGCGGCTCCAACCCGTTCCGCCAGCAGCCGTTTAATGAAGTGATCGCTGCGGGGATAATGGCGCGCCTCGGCGTGCCGCACGTTCCGTATTCCGTGATATGGCATAAGGAAGCGCCGTACTCCGTTTGCGAGGATTTCGTGACTGCGGAAACCGAGCTCATTCCCGCTTGGCGCATATTGAAAACTCAGAAGAAGCCGAACAACGTGTCGCTTTATACCCATTTTCTCAGCTGCGCGGAAGAGCTCGGCATACCCGGAGTTCAAGCATTCCTTGACCGCATGATAACCGTGGACTACATCATCGCCAACGAGGACAGGCACTTCAACAATTTCGGCGCGATACGAAACGCCGAGACTTTGGAATGGCTCGGCATGGCTCCCATATACGACAGCGGTTCGTCCCTCGGCTACGATAAGGTCGCAGCGGAAATACGCTCCTCACGGAACGTTACCTGCAAACCGTTCAAGAACGACCATGAGGAACAATTGAAGCTTGTATTCGATCTCTCATGGTTCGATCCATGCAAGCTTTCGGATGTCAAAGAACTTATAAAGGGAACGCTCTCTGAAGGCGGCGCGAGCGAATACATCGACAAAAGCCGCATAACTGCCATAGCGGATGCTGTTGAACGACGGATAAGGCACATTGCGGATATCGCGGCGGAGCATACCGCAAGAAACGAGGATTCCACAGAAAATGATGTCGAGGAGAATATCGCCGAGGATTATTCACCGAAGATCATCATGTAGGGCGGCGGCGCAAAGAGCAGCATAAAAGAAAAGCCGATCCTAAAACAGAATAAAGAACAACGGTAAGAACCGATCGCTTTGAGCAGGCAAAGCGGTCGGTCTTTTGTATTCCGATCAGAAAAAAGGAGGTAAACACAATGGCATTTGGCAAACGGAAGAAACGGACGAATGAACAGTTTGAGGAAAGCCGCACAAAGGACTTCTTCGATATGATCCTGCCGGGTTCCGTTAAATTTCTGACCGATCACTATATCGTCGGCGACAGTTTCCGCTGTGCATGGGCGGTGCGTGAGTATCCGCCGTCAACGGACGAGCTCGCCATACTAGCGCAGCTTGCCGACAGAAGCGGCGTTACGCTTCGCATCTATCACCGCATGGTGGAAAGCTTTGAACAGCGGCGCATAATTCAGAATGCTGCTCGAAGGAACAAACTCATGAGCGGCGGCAATGATGTGAACGAGACCATAGAAGCCGAGGGCAACCTTAAGGATGTTGTGGAACTCATGGCGAACCTT
>JAFZJT010000105.1 GCA_017553815.1 Clostridia bacterium | reverse complement strand
TGTATCTTATCGGATATCTTGGAGAAGGATGTGCCGGAGAAATACTTTCTTTCACGGAAACAAATGGAAAAGCTCCTGTACAAGTAAAAAGCGGTCATCAGGGCGACCGAGTGTATTCCACTGATGGAGTTTCCATCACCCTTGCAAGCGATGCGGGCGGCTTCGGCGGAAAGACCGGACTTTATGCCGTTGAAGAACCCTCATTGTCGCTGCCGATCAAGGTCAACACAAAAGCGGGCTTTCAGCTCGCACACCCCGGTGACAGCATAGACCTTGCGTATGCGGATCAGAACAGCAGGCGCGGCAGAGTCGGAGATAGGATCGCACACACCCTTACCACGAGTGCGGTACAGGGCTGTTTCTTTATCGACATGAACCCCGATCCTAAGATCACCGACCTTGCGCGGTGCATAACCGCAAGGCACGATTCCGGCATAGGCAAACGCAAGGGCGAACACTCCGGCATACTCGTTGAGGATGCTCCGAGAGCGATACTCACGCCTGAAAAGGAAACGGTTCGCCAACAGGGGCGGAGATTCAAGGAGCCGGACGAGGAGATGTTCACTATAACCGCGCAGGACAGGCATGGGATAATCCACAGAGGAAGGGTGCGAAAGCTCACTCCCCGTGAATGCTGGCGCCTGCAGGGGTTCAGCGATGAACAATTCGATAAGGTGCGCGCCGCAGGACTCTCCGACGGCAGACTCTATAAAATGGCGGGCAACGCGGTAAGCGTTCCCGTCATTTCGGCTGTAGGGCGAAAGATCAAGGAAATCCATGAGAAAAACGAGGTGAATATTAAATGAAGGATAAGCTGAGGATCGAGCTTTGCTCGGACACAGGGCTCGGAAAAGAACCGTTTTACGCAGAGCTGGAGCTTCCGGCGACAGTCGAGCAGATACGGGATGCAAAGCAAAGGGCGAGGATCGTGAGCGCGGATGATGCCGGAAGCGTATCGATAAACATAATCGAATTCGATCCGATCCCCGAGCTTGAGGAGGTCAGGCTCGATACGACAACGGTGGAGGAGCTGAATTACCTTGCCATGCGACTCGATTCGCTCCCTGATGAGCAGTTCTTAGTCTACAGGGCGCTGTTTGACGAAAGATATGCCAATGCCGATCCGGCTGATCTCGTATCCGTAAAGGACCTTATAAACATGACCTACGGCATGGATGATGTGGTCGTGGCATCGGGCATCCATACGGACGAACAGCTCGGTCAGTTCGTCATTGAGAACGATCTTCATCCCGATATTGCGGCGATACCGGATGATTCGCTGTACCTTCTCGATAAAAAGGCGGTCGGAAGACTCCACAGGGAAAGCGAAGGCGGTGTGTTCTTCGAGGGGCGCTATATCGCCCTCGGAACATACGAGATACAGGAGGTTTACGACGGAAAGAATATCCCCATAAGCGCAAAGGACGGAGTATTCCGTATGAAGATCGTTCCGAAGAACGCCGAGGAATCCACCCGCCCCGTGATACTCTCCCTTCCCATCGATGAAAGGGCAGCGGATGCCGATGTGCTTCGCGCTTTCGGAGAGATTGCGGTAAAGGACTGCGTATGCATAGAGCTTGATTCGTGCATACCGAGCATCTCCGTTGACTCGATTAGAGATATGACCGCATTTATCGCGCTGAACATTCTTGCCTCGCGCTATCTTGATATGGATGAGAATGCGCAGATAAGGCTCAAAGCGGTGCTTGAAGCTGAGGAAATAACCACCGCAGAGGGTGCGCTTGCGGCAGCGGACAGGCTCAACGAGTATGAGCTTTCCTTCTTCGACAGCGATGCCTCATCCTTCTTCAAAGCGCACCTCTCCCACAACATTGACCTGCGCTTTGATCCCCGATGGCTGGATTCGATTTCAGCCATACACGAAGGCGAACGGCTTATCGAGCGGCTCGGTGCAAGCGTTACCGCCTACGGAATAATCTCCGCTCGCGGAGGCAAACTCTTTGCCCCCATCCCTTTTGACGCGCCGGAAGTAAAGGAGGTAAAAGCGCAGGCAATGACGGATGAAAAGCTCGACGTGATCGAGTTTCTCGGAAGGAACGCGCTTTTCACAAACAGAAGGATAGCGGCATCGGAACTGCCTGATGGTCTTTATAAATATGAGCTTCGCAGCGGGATCGGCGTGGAATTTGCTTCAATAGAGCAGAATGTTACCGTGGATCATTCGGGAACGGTTATTGTTAAAGAACCTATCGATTTCGGCGATAAAGGCTATATCGAGCTGGACGAGTATACCGAGCCATTCTTCCGAGAGGAAAAGATGAGTATTGAGGAATTTCTCAATGAAAGCCTTGAGCCGACAGCCAATGAAACCGAGAATATGGGAGGTATGAAGCTGTGAGCGTAAAGACCATTTCAACCGATGAACTCCGAAAGATGAAGGGCTCCGAAGGGCTTATCCTTCAGGGCTGCGGCGGCAGCCTCGATGAATGGGTGGACGGCGTAAACGATATGCTCACGGAGGAAGGCATCCTTCTCGATGGCACGAGATTCCACGACTGCTCCGTCTTTGAGCATGAGGGCGTTACCTGCCTGCTGTTCCCGTTCTCGGAGGATGTCAAGCTCGATATGGGCAGGCTTGCCATGTGGCGGCTTCAAACGCATGAAAATTTCGGCGGCACATGGCTGTCGGATTATGTTCCCAATAGGCTTGGAGGCTTCACGAACATACCACCATCGGATGAAGATGCCGTCGAAAGCAAGAACTGCTACGAAGGGATACTGCAGCAATGAGTGAATTCCTTTGGTTTCTTGCAGGACTATTCATCGGCGGCATTGTTTCAACACTCGTTCTCTGCTGCCTGCAGATAAATAGGGTGAACGACTGTGAGGCGGAGATACACGCCCTCCGCTCGCAGCTCGATAAGAAAGAATAAACGGCTTATACCAATATCTGAATAAAAGCACAACGGTATCGATTGCTCACAACGGTCGATGCCGTTTTTTCATTCCGAGCGGTCGATGCCCCGTGAAAGCGAGGTGAGCATCATTAAAACACCGGTATCCCGCGTCGGGAACAAGACAGCGATACTCCATATCCTGTACGCGCTGTTTCCCCTTAACTACGGAAGGTTCATCGATGTGTTCGGCGGCAGCGGAAGCGTGCTTCTCGGCAAGCCGACTATCGACTCCTTCGAGGTGTATAACGATTTCGACCGCAATCTTGTGAACCTGTTCCGCTGCATGAAGGACCGCACTATGGCGACCATACGCGAGCTCGGCTTCTGCCATCTCAACTCCCGCGAGGATTTCATAGCCATACGCCGCTTCTTCGACCATGAACGGTTCAACGACAGGTATATTACAGAGGAGCTGCTTCTTACCGAGATCATGCTTCCGCCGCTTGAAGGAGCGGAGCTGAAGGAGCTTAGGAAAAGGATAACCGAGGATCACGATGTAAGAAGGGCGGCAATGTTCTTAAAGCTCCTTAGAAACAGCTATTCAAGCAGCGGCAAGTCCTTTGCTTCGCAGCCCTTCGATATCCGCAAGCTCTTCGGGCTCATTCAGGAGCTTGAGAGCCGCATGGCGAATGTGGTCGTAGAGAATCAGGACTTTGAAACCCTTATCCGCCACTATGACCGTCCGGACGCCTTCTTCTACCTCGATCCCCCTTACTACTCCACCGAGGATATGTATGAGGCGGGCTTTGGAAACGAGGATCACATACGGCTTCGGGATATCCTCGGAAACATCAAAGGCAGGTTCCTGCTTTCATACAACGACTGCCCCGAAATACGGGGGCTGTATGAGGGCTTCTCGCTCTTTGATTT
>JAFZJT010000104.1 GCA_017553815.1 Clostridia bacterium | reverse complement strand
CTGTTTACGGAAAGCACGAAAAAAGACTGGCTGATACTGTTCGACGACGTGCTTGCAGACGCATTGGAGCTCGGTCCGCTGCGCTCCTTTCGTGCGGACGTTTCGGAGGAGGACGCTGCGTACATCCAAAGCATCCTGCCGAAAGGGATGCTGCTGTCCGAAGCGATCGAGGTGATCGCTTATTACAAGATCAACAAGCTGGAGGGAACCGGTTGGGCGCTGTATCCGAGCATCCACTTTGAGGCGTATTTCGGAAACACGAACTTTACGCACAAGTATCAGGCGGCATTTTTCGAGAAATGCGGACATAAGACAAAGGAGCACTGCGGTGTGACGCGGTATTTTATCTACGACAACATCGCGGATCGAGTCAATGTGACAGAAATCACCGATTGACAAATACACCCAATGGGTGTATTAACAAAACGCTTTTCTCATCATTTTCATATATGTAGCCGAATGCCTGCAAAAGCAGGCATTTTTCTTTTTTGGTTATTCCTCCTTGCATGTTGAACAAATACATATATGAATACTGCGCCCACTTTTTCAAATGAAACGAAAGGAGGTAAAGCAGCATCGAAAACGTGCGGCGCGGGTTCAGAAAAAACATTCAGGAGGAAACATTGAAAAACCAAAACACAAAAGCAGAAGCCGAAGAACAACTCTTTGAATCCCTTGTCAGCGCGGACTACGAAGCCGAGGGCGAATTTCGGGACATTGAAATCAAGCATCTGCACAGCTTCGACTATTTTCCGTTTCATATGTATTCGGAGGAGGAGCTGGCGCTCATGGCAGCCAGCATTGTAAGGAACGGCGTCATCACGCCTGTGATCGTGCGTCGCCGACGCGACGGGAGTTCGTTTCAGATCCTCTCAGGGCATCACCGGGTGGAGGCCTGCCGATTATTGGAAATGCCGACCGTACCATGCATCATCCGGGATATGAGCGATCCGGACGCCCTTCTTTGCTATCTTGACAGCAATCTGAGGCAGCGGAAGAATCTGACATCTTCGGAAAAAGCGGAGGCATATCGACTCATGCAAAAAGCGATAGATGAGAAGAAGGCGACCGGTGCTCCAATGGAGCACGGCAAAACCCGTGATCTGATCGGCAAAGAATATGGCGACAGCGGCGCGCAGGTGCAGCGATACCTGCGTCTGAACTATCTTTCCGAACCGCTGCAGAAGAAGGTGGACAACGGAACGATCTCCATGCGGGCAGGCGTGGAGCTGTCCTATCTGACCAAAGAGGAACAGGACACGCTGCGGACGGCGGTACTCAAGGAACAGATTGCGCCGACCATAAAGCAGGCGAAAAAGATTCGTGCGCTTTCAGAGCAAAAGCGCGGCACGCTGCAGAACATTCGTGAAGTATTGCGTACAAAGGACGCCGATCTCGAAAGCGCTGCAAAGCCGGAACAGCCCGAAACGGAGATCGTATCGCTGACGCCGCAGGAGGAATGTGAAGACGTCGCTGCGGAAGAAATCGTAACCGAGCCGGAAGAACCGGAATCTGTCAGCCCCGAAATCTCCAAACCTGCCGAAGAAACGGAAGCGCCGGAAAAAGAGTTAGACGGGGACGTGCCGGAAGAACACGAACTTGTAGCTCCCAAAGCTCCGGAACGGACGATCCAACTGCGGTGGGCGGCGCTGTCCCGCTTCTTCACAGAGGGAACTTCGGACGCAGAGATCGTGGAAGCGATCATGACGCTGCTGGAACGGTATGGAAACTGCCGGATGAGCGCCGAATCGTAGTGCATCGTTTCGGGGTGTACAGAACAAAGAAAAACACAACAAGCAGGGCTTTCTTACAGCCGGTTCGGAATTTTCGGATCGGCTGTTTCTTTACCCTGCGATTCGCACCGTCGAAATGTGCGCCCGCCGGGCGCGTATTTCCGGGAATGTCCCTTTTACCGTCGCTTCTTCCGGAAACGGAAAATCTATAAGCATAAAGGAAGGTGATAACTACATGAAGCGACACAACAACACGTTTATCATCGCGGTCGATCACGGTTTCGGCAATGTCAAGACCGCAAACCATTGTTTTCCGTCCGGGCTGATCGCCCACGACGGAGAACCGACCTTCAATGAGAATCTGCTCGTATATGAGGATCGGTATTACACGGTCGGCGTCGGACACAAGGCGTATGATGCGGTCAAGACCGCCGATCTCGACTATTATCTGCTCACCATCGCCGCTATCGCTATGGAATTGGAAGATGCAGGGCTGACCTCTGCAGATGTGTTCCTTGCCGTCGGTCTTCCACTCAAATGGGCAGGCACGCAAAAGGAAGCGTTCCGGTCGTATCTTTTGCAGAACGAAACGGTTACATTCCTGTTCAAGTTCAAGCAGTACACGGTACGCTTCGTCGGCTGCGAGATCTATCCCCAGGGATATGCAGCCATCTTCGGCTCTTCGGTATCGCTTCCCGGTACCACCATGCTGTGCGACATCGGCAACGGCACCATGAACCTGATGCTTCTTCGGGACGGTAAACCCGATCCGTCTCGTATGTGGACGGAAGAATATGGCGTCAAGCAATGCGTCGGAGCCATCAAGGATGCGCTGATGGACACGTTTCATGAGAAAGTGCCGGAGGAAACGATCACGGACTATCTGATCCACGGCTCGGCAGACGCTTCCGAGGACTATCTTTCCGTTATGGAAAAGGTTGCAAAGGAATATGTGCAGGGCGTGTTCCGTATTCTCCGATCCCATGAGTACAACGCAAAGGTCATGAACCTGTATATCGTCGGGGGCGGCGGATGCCTGATCCGGAACTTTGCGGAATACGATAAGAAGCGCGTGACGTTCAACAGCGATATCTGCGCTTCGGCGAAGGGGTACGAGCATCTCGGAGAGAATACGCTGAATATGAGGGATCGGCATGGACGTTGAGTGCAGGAATCTCCGGTTCAATTTGGAGAAGGAATTGGATCGGAAAGCGAAGGAAACGCTGCTTGCCGTTCCGGTCGGACAGCGAAATCAATTCATCCTGAACGCAATCTGTACATACGGTGAGCAACAGACAGAGAAAGATCGACAGGAACAGTTTGCACAGCGCGTTGCGGAGATCGTACTCGATGCGCTTGCGGATGTTCCGGTTGGTGCGATCGGAAGCAAGAGCGCAGAAGCTGAGCCGGATGAAGAAACGCTGAAAAAGAATCTGGAATATGCGGAAGCGTTCCTTGAAAACTGGTGCTGACGATGGCGCGGGGAGATAAAAGTGGTGCGACTTTTCGCACCAGTATTCGTTGCAGCGGTCTGAGTGGTGCGACTGTTCGCACCACTCGCTTGCCGGTATTTCGGACGTTTTATCGGGGATTGTTACAAAAGCAGATGCGAAAAGTGTCGCCAAGTTGGCGACATTATCGCTTTGCCGCTGTCAATGGATCGGCAAAATTCTCGTGCGGCGTACATCTTATCCCGGCATCGGGTGTTGCTTTATCTGCGTTAATTGCAGAAATATGTATCTATCACAAACGCTGCGGCGATGGGTATTCGGGCCCCGCTGTCGCAGACTCCTTTTTCTGTCGCAGAGGTTAGCAAGCAGGGCATTTGTCCGGACAAATGCCGAAAGACGGCGTGCGATACACTTTGCTTCATGCAGTCTTTCCTGCTTTAAGGGGACACCCCCTAACCCCCGGAACGCGCAATGCGCAAATCAAAAATGAAAGGAATGATGCTTATCGAAAACAAGAAAACGCGAACCCGGATCGAGGTTCGACTGACAGAGAAACAAAAAGAACAAATCGACCGCGCAGCTAAAAAGTGCGGCGTAACCCAAAGCGAATATCTGCGACAACGGGCGTTGGGCGGCGAACCGAAAGCGGTGCTGCCCGACGCTTTCTTTGTATGCTGTGAAAAGCTGGATCGGCTGACGCGATCGCCATATGCGAAGGACGTCAACGACGCGGCGCTTGCCGTGCTGACGGACATGAAGAACATTCTGACCGGCAAGGCAACCGTACCTACCGAGAAGGAAGAACCGGAACCGCAGCGGCCGGAACCGAAGCCCAAGCGCAAGCTGTTCGGAAGGAGGTGATCGTATGGCAACCACCGGCTTCTGGCCCGTCAGGGGCAAACTCAAGAAGGTACTCGACTATGCGGATAATCCGGACAAGACCACGGCAAAAGAGTATCTTGACGAGGACTTGTATCAAGCACTGCAATACACAGAGAAGGACAGCAAGACCGACAAAAAGAAGTACGTCTCCGGCGTGAACTGCTCGGCGGCGTTTGCGTATGAGGAGATGATGGCGGTCAAGCGAAAGTACGGCGAACGCGGTAAGGTGATCGCATATCATGGGTATCAGTCGTTCAAAGCGGACGAGCTGACACCGGAGCAGTGTCACAAGATCGGTATCGAGACGGCGAAACGGATGTGGGGCAAGGACTACCAGGTCCTTGTCACCACACACCTCAATACCGATAACCTGCACAACCATTTTGTCGTGAACTCGGTATCCTTCCGCGACGGACACAAATTCCGCAACAGCATTGAGCAGCACTATGAACTGCGGGAGATTTCCGATCAAATCTGTAAGGAACATCACCTGTCCGTTCTGACCGACGCGCCGTTCTACGGCGGGCAGAGCAGAAAAGCATACTGGAAGGGAAAGCGCGACGGGAAGCCGACGCACCGGGAACAGGTAAAAGCGGACGTGGAATACTGTCTGCGGTACAGTACGGACTTTCCTTCCTTTGTCCGACAACTTGAGGCAAAGGGCTACGCCTTTGACTACAACCGCTTCTCGGTCAAAGCCGATGGCTGGCAGCGCGCGGTTCGCTTGAGTCGTCTCGGTTTCACAGACGACGTTATGAATGAACAATGGGATCAGAACGACGCCGATCCGGAGTTCCGGTACAAGTATCAGAACCACAAGCCGCAGATCAACACAAGCGGCGTTCTGATCCAAGTCGTTATGAATTACGAGCATAGCCGCAGGGCAAGTCTCCCGTGGGCACAGTTCTGCGCGGAAACCACCCGCCCGAAGAAAGGCGACCGCTCTCCGGTCGAGCAGGCAATGGACAATCTGATCTACGAAGCAAACCATACCAACAATACGGCGATCATCCTCGCCGACGCGATTCTTGCGATCTTCCTTGCGCTGATTACGCTTGCGAGCCGCTACACGAAGAACGTGATTCTCTCGGCGGAGCTGCGGCACGAGCTGAAGAACGTCAGCCAATACGAATCCGATCATGCGTTTCTGAAGCAAAACAAGCTGCGTTCAATGAACGATCTCGACCGTGACATTGCCGCGACGGAACAGCAGATTGAAACGCTCACCGCGCAGCGCGGCAAGGTACGCAACCAGATCCGGCAAGAGACCGATCCGCAGATTTTTGCGGAGAACAAAGCGGAGCGCGCGGCGATCACCGCGCAGATCGCGCCGCTGCGAAAGCGGATCAAGCGCCTTCAACGCATCCGCAAAGATGCGCCGCGGCTGCTGAATCTGCTGAAAACCGAGTTGCGCCGTGAATACGAACTCAAGCATCCGGTCAAGGAGCAGCAGCGGCAGCGTACACGAAACTATGAGCCGGAACGGTAACTCCGTTCCGGCTCGTTTGGACACAGTTATTGAAATGATTACTGTTTGGAAAAAAGTATGCGCCACATGATAAAGCCTTGAAAATCATTCTGGTTTCCGTTTCGCATCGGTCAAAGAAAACTGCCGCAAGCATCGGTCGATTTTTTCGATGGTTTTTTGCTTTACACCTGCTAAAGTAAAGAGGTTGAACAGCGAAACGGTATCCATAAAGGCTCCGATTTTTTTGCGCGCGCCGATATACATCAGATATTCGACAGGGTGTTTGGTTTTCAGCGTCTGCACGGCTTCCGGCTGCTGCTCTAAAAGACGGCAGGAGGTGTAAACCGAAAGCGTTTCGGCGTGCGTGTCCGCATATCCGGCATTTTTGCGGATGGAGATATAGCGCCCCTCCTCCAATTCCTTCAGCCAGGCGAGACTGTCCTCCACCCAATTTCCGACACGCGAGCAGAAAACGGGATTGTCTCCGTGCACGCGCTTCCCGATGGAAAAGCCGTGCATCGCATAGCCGTAAATATGCGCTTCATAGTCAATATCAAACTGCTGGAACGCATGGATCAGCTTTGTCGTATTTGTGATCGGCACAATCCAGTCATTGCGGGAGGAAGCGATGAAACAGGGGCAGGTGTCTGCGTTTACCGCATCGGCAGCATCCGGCGCGCCGGGATTGCAGAAATCCAGCGTTTCCCGGTCGATCAACGCATAGCACAGGATCGCCGCAAAGGGTTTGTGTATTGCCAAAGAGGCTGCTGCTGCAGCAACGTGACCGCCTGCAGAAAAGCCGATCACGACAATTCGTTTCGGATCGAGCGCATATTCTTCCGCATGTGCGGCGAGCCATTCTGCGGCCTGCTCATAATCCTCCAGCGGATGCGGCCAATCCTTATACCTGCCGACGGAATAGCGGAGTACAAACGCATGATACCCCAGTGCATTCAAATACGCGGCGACCGGCTTGCCTTCCGATTCATCGCAGTTGTTGTAACCGCCGCCCGGACAAATCAAAAAACTGATCTTTTTCGCATCGGAAGCGATATACGGAATCAAAGAGACATTCCGCTCGGCATTCAAAATGATCGGTTTTTTTCTCATGCCTGTTCCTCCGGTTTTTCAAAACGAAGATCGTGCAAGCTGAAATCCTTCGGGAGCGTTCCCATGCCGCGCCGGATCCATTCATCCACAAGCCCGTATAACGCGCCGGCAAGCGCTGCCCGCAAATACGCCTCTCTCTCATCCGCCGCTGTTTGAACGGAACAGCATGCAAAAATGTGTTCCTTGATAATATGAGAACGTCCGTTTCGGTAGATCAGCAGAATCAATTCCCGATTCTTCCGGTATTCGGCCAAAAGCTCCGACCAGAAATTCCGGTAGAAATCCTCCTCCGTTCTTCGGGAATACGACTTCCACCAGTTATTGGTACAGGCAGTCAGGTGCTGGATCAGAATATCATCCGCCGACGCGAAATTCCGATAAAAGCTGATTCTGCTGACGCCCGCTTTTTCACAGAGTTCGGATATGGTGATTTCTGCGAGCGGCTTTTGCTGCATCAGCAGCAATAACGCTTCCGTCATGCTCTCGACAACGACTTCGTGTGCCGCATTCTTGCGTTCCATGTGATACAATCCTCCGCAATTTGTTACAGTTCTTTGCTTTTTCTCAAATAACGCTTGCCCTGTTTCCACATAAGTGTTACATTTGTTACATGAAACAAATGTAACACTTCTATCAAGCGTTGTCAAGAGGATGGATATGGAAAGAGACAATCAACTATTCTACGACGTCGCGGCATTGCGGGAAACACCGGGGATCCGGCAGCGAGCGAACGCGGCATTCCTGCAAAGGGCGCTGGACGATTCTGACATCAAGGTCACTTCCGTCTCCGTCAGGGAATCCGGCGTATACCGGCGACCGCCGGTGAAGATCACGGGACTGCCGCCGTTTGTCGAAGTGACGATCCGGCACCGCACCGGCGTTCACGAAGAAACCGTCACGGTCTGGTCGCCGCTTGCATGGAACGATCGCTTTATCGGAACCGGCGGCGGCGGAACCGCGACCGGCGGTGCGCAGTACATCAAGCGACCGCGCAACACCTCACGCGGACAAACACTGCCCAAAGCCGTGATGAACGGGTTTACCGCTGCGACCACAGACGCCGGAAACGGAAAAAAACAATGGGCGGTTCAAAAAGGCGTCTTCGATTGGGAGCGGTATGAGAATTGGCGCAGCCGCAGTACGCATTTTATGACGGTGATCGGAAAAAGGATTGCGGAGATCCTGCACGAAAGGCCTGTGCAGTACAGCTATTTTCACGGCGGCAGCGGCGGCGGACGGCAGGCGATGGTGGAAGCGCAGGAATGGCCGAAAGACTATGACGGTATTTGGGCAAGCTGCCCGGCAATCAACTGGACGAAATTCCTGACGGAAGGATACTGGGCGCTCGCCGTGATGAACGATGCGGGAACGGTTCTGCCCGCAGCGAAAATGAAGCGCATGACCGCAGCCGTGCGTGACAGTGTTGGCGGAGAAGCGGCTTTCTATCGCCGGACGGACAGGGTGGATTTCGATCCGTTTTCAATGGTCGGCAAGGACGGCTTTACCAAAACAGACGCGGAAATCATCCGTCAGCTTTGGGATGGCCCGCGCAGACCGGACGGCAGTTTTCTTTGGTACAGTTTTCGTCCCGGCGTACAGTTCTGGAACGTCGTCGTCCCGGTCGGCGGATACTATTATCAGCTTTTGACCAAACGGCCGAGACCGTTCTTTCTCAGCCGGCATCATCTCTGCTGGGTAACGGAAAACGAGCGGTTTCGGGGATACGATATGACACGCGCGGAATTTGTCCGGCTGTTTGATCGGAGCGTTGAAAAGTTTTCTGCGGCAGCGGCGGACAATGCCGATCTCTCGGCGTTTCGCGCGCATGGCGGAAAGTTGATGATCGATCACGGGACAGCCGATCCCTTGATTCCGGTTGACGGAACGATCGATTACTGGCGCAGAGTAGAACACAAAGACGATTTTCTGCGGCTGTATATCACGCCCGGAGACGGACACGGTACCTGCGATTACTTCGGACCGGGACTCACGGAAACAACGGGAATGCGGGCGTTGATCGCATGGGTCGAACAGGGCAAGGCGCCGGCTGAACTGCCGACGGTTCGCGTCAATCGGAAAGGTATGACAATCAAACACGGTACGGTTTGCCCGTATGAGGAGGGAAAGAAATGAAAAAACAAAAGAAAGCACTCATCTCAAAAGAAGGATGGCATACGTCCAAAGCCGAGCGGCGCGCCTATCTCATCGGTGAAATCGGTCGCTGCTGCGAAGGCGGCATTGTCACGAGCTTTATGACGCTGTTTCTGATTTTTCAGGGCATTGATTTGAAGCTGGTTGCAGGCGTAATGCTTGCCGTGAAAATCATTGACGCGTTGGACGACGTGATCTTCGGCTATTTCATCGACCGCCTGCATCTGGATCGGCTGACGGTCTTCCGGAAGATTACCGGTGAAGGAAAATACCTTCCCTGGTTCCGTCTGACCTTTGCCTTGTTCCCTTTGTTCACGATCCTGTTCTTTCTGATGCCGACAAGCATGCCGATGAGCGGCAAGCTGATTTGGTTTACGGTCTTCTACATTCTGTATGACTTTGGCTATACGCTCGTCGAAGTGCCGATGAATTCGATGATGGTTACGCTGACCGATAATTTGGATGAGCGCAATCATATCATCAAATACAAAACCGCTGTCGGCGGTTTGGCTGTGATACTGGTACAGGTCGTATGGATGACTTTGGTCAGTGAATATGTGGGGATTCCTCTGCGGCTGGTCGCGCTGGGTTCGGCGATCATTTTCTTCTTTATGATGCTGCCCATCGCAACGAAGGTCAAAGAGTACAATACCGAATTGAACAATGTCGACGAGCAGGAGAAGGAGCATTATTCTCTCAGAGATATGCTGAAATGCGTCAAGACGAATAAATATCTGATGATTCTGCTGCTCTCGAATCTTCTGATCAACGGTTTGGCGACGGGTGGGGCGATCGGCACGTTTGTCAGCTACTATCATTTCCACTCCTCGCTGATTCTGGCGATTCCGATCTTTCTCGCCATTGTGCCGCAGCTGATCGCACAGATGAACACCGACCGTGCCTGCAAACGGTTCGGAAAGCTCCGGGTTGTTCTGGTGACCGGTCTGATCGGCGCATTCTTCTATTTTATGATCTACTTCGTCGGGAACAGCTTTACGCTGGTAGCGGCGTTATTGGTCATTCAGGCGGCTCCGAGCAATATGAGTAAGATGGCGCAAAGCTTTCTGCTGCCCGACACGATCGAGTACACGCGATACAAGACGGGAAAGGACTGCTCCGGAATCATGACCAGTCTGCAGTCTTTTGTAACCAAGCTCTCTACTTCCATCGCATCTTCGCTCGGCTTATTCCTGCTGGGACTCTCCGACTGGGTGCCGGTAGAAGCCACGGACTTTGCAGATCTGGCTGCACAAAATATCGCACAGCCGCAGTCGGCGCTCGATGCCATGTGGATGATCTATATGTTGATTCCGGCGATCGGAACGGTTCTCAGCGTCGTCGTGTTCCTCTTCTATCGTTTGAAAGACAAAGACGTCGAACTGATGGCCAAATGCAATGCCGGTGAAATCACGCGCGAAGAATGCGAAGCGCAGCTTTCCCGAAAGTATTGAATCAAACCGTGAAGAACAGGAAAGGACCGTACAAGATGCAGCTGTATGATCTGATGACAAACAAAATGATCGCTCCGGTCGTGGAGGGAGCGCCGTATTTCTCATGGAAGCTGCAAAGCGATCGGCGGAGCGTCATGCAGAAATCCTATCGTATCGAGGTGTTTGCGAACGGCATTCCCGTTTGGGATTCCGGCGAAGTGGCTTCGCAAAAACAGGCATACGTTCCCTATGAAGGCAAACCCCTCTCCGAAGGCGCGGACTGTCGTTTCCGTGTGACGGTTATCACGACGGACGGAGAAACGGCAAGCGCCGAGACGCATTTTTCAACGGCACGCACCGAATGGTCGGCAAAGTGGATCGAAAGCACGATCCCGCGCGTGTCGGCGGCGGAATACAAGTACGGCGGCACCTTTCCGCCCGTGCGGTTTTTGAAACGGTTCTGTCTGCCCGCGGAGATCCGCAAGGCGACGCTGCGTGCAACGGCCTACGGCATGTACCGATTGACCGTAAACGGCATCAGACCCGACGACAGAGAATTCGCGCCGGAATTCACAGCCTATGAAAAGCTGCTGTATGTGCAGACCTATGACGTCACCGATTTGCTCCGCTCCGGTGAAAACGAACTCTCTCTGCTGGTAGGGGACGGCTGGTATTTCAGCGAACAGACCGGTCCCGTTACGACCGACCCTGTCCCGGCTCCCGCCGTGCTGTTCCAGCTGGATTATCAAACGGAAAACGGGGAGATGCGCTCTGTCTGTTCCGACGGCAGCGAGACCTGTGCTTTGGGTCCGATTCTTTACTCCGATCTGTTTCAAGGGGAGAAGCAGGATCTTCGGAAGGGATATACCGACACGCAGCCGGTGGCCGTAAAAGAATACGGCTATGAAAAGCTGCTTGCACAGCCCATGCCGCCCGTACGCCCGAAGAAACTTTTGCCCGCCGTCAACGTGCTGACGACGCCGAACGGGGAGACCGTTGTGGATTTCGGGCAGGTGCTGGCGGGACGTGCCAGAATATGGATCGATCTGCCGGAAGGCGCGGAAGCAATCTTCGAGTATTTTGAGGTTCTGGACGCCGACGGCAACTATACCAATACGATGTTCGCACCGCAAAAGGATACGGTGGTTTCCGCAGGCAAGCCGTTCTTACATGAAGCCGTGTTCACGTTTCACGGATTTCGCTATGTCCGCGTGACGGGGATCGCATCCGTGCGCAAGGAAGATTTTACGGCAGTGCTGCTGACAACCGACAAGGAGGACGGCGGCGACTTTGCCTGTTCCGACGAACGTCTGAACCGCCTGTATCAAAACGTGCGCTGGTCGCAACAGAACAATATGCTGTCGGTTCCCACCGACTGTCCCTCCCGTGAAAAAGCCGGTTGGACGGGCGATATTCTGGTCTATGCCAAAACCGCCCTTCAGAATGAAAACGTCACACCGTTTTTAACCGGCTGGCTCAAGAACGTGCGCGCCGATCAGGCAGACGACGGCGTGGTGATGATTACCTCGCCTTATGAAAAGCTCTACCATAAAATGCTGCTGAACGTGGTTCGCGGGTTCGGCGACGATCGCCCCACCGGTGTTGCCGGATGGAGCGACGCGATCGTGTGGGTCCCGTATGCCATGTATCGCGCCACGGGAAACGAACAGATTTTAAGAGAAAACTACGGGGCTATGTGCCGCTGGTGCGAATATGTCATCCGCACCGCCGCACAAAAGCGCGGTGCGCTGCCGATCCCGGATGCATACGACAAGTGGCTTTGGAATACCGGGTTCCACTTCGGCGAGTGGCTGATCCCGTCCGAACCGGTCGGCGGTTTTGAGGTGTGCAAAAACTCCGCGTATTACATCGCGCCTTTCTTCGGATATGAGACGGTACGGAAAATGTCCGTCATAGCCGCGGTACTCGGTTACACAGAGACGGCAAAGCGGTACGAAGAAATCGCAGCGAACATGAAAACGGCGATTCAAGAGGGGATGATGGACGCCGGTTTCCTGCCTGATCGGCTGATGGGCGCGTATGTGCTGGCGTTTGCGTTTGATCTGGTCCCGGACCGGCTGAAACAGACGTATGCTGACAAGCTGGTTTCTTTGATCGAAGCGAACGGCAACTGCCTCGATACCGGCTTTTTGGCGACGCCTTTTCTGCTCGATGTTTTGGAAACGATCGGGCGCGGCGACCTGGCCCGTACGCTGCTTTGGCAAACCCAAATGCCGTCGTGGCTGTATGAGGTCGAACACGGCGCGACAGCGATCTGGGAAGCGTGGGATGCGGATGAGGCGCAGCGGACTCAACGGTATGTGAGTTACGATCACTATGCGTTCGGCTGCGTGGACGACTGGATTATGCGTCGCATCGGCGGCATTGACACCGATACGGTCGGTTTTTCACATCTATTGATTGCACCGCTCCCGGATTTGCATATCCGCCGGTGCCGTCGTCGCCTGGAAACCGAAGCCGGAACCGTCGAGGTCTCCTATGATGAAGAAACGCTTTCCGTTACGGTTCCCTGCAACGCAACGGCGACGGTATGCTGGCACGGCAAAACGTATGAGATCGGCAGCGGTACGTATCATTTCCCGGAAGAAAGGGATTCTGCCGCCGTCGCTGTGATTAATACGGCGTTGTGAAATGCGTCGCGCGAGCGCGGCAAGATACTCGTTGCGAAGAGATCGTGCGTATGATACAATCAAGCCGCATGAACCCGTTCGTCGGCTTCGAGCCATGACAGCAAAAGGAGAACTACCATGAAACCGCAATGGATTTGCCATCCGGAAGACAATCGTGAAACGCGCCTTGTGCCGGTATTCCGCAAGGTGTTCCGCGTCAAGCCCGGTTGGACATCCGCCGCGCTGTCTCTCACTGCGCACGGGCTGTATGAGGCCGAGATCAACGGCCGGGCCGTAACAGGAAACCGGTTCACGCCCGGGCTGACAAGCTATTATCACCGCATTCAGGTGCAGACGTACGATGTCTCCGCGCTGCTGAAGACCGGTGAAAATCTTTGGCAGACAACCGTCGGGGACGGATGGTGGCGCTGGAACGACAATTACGGCGAGCGGCTTGCGCTGTGGGGCGAGCTGCGCATCACCTA
The DNA here is from genome assembly GCA_017553815.1 of Clostridia bacterium. The sequence continues at coordinate 1,698 of JAFZJT010000104.1, read as the reverse complement.
CGCGGACGGGACAACAACGACCGTCCCGACCGATACGAGCTTTTCGGTCGGCACCGGCGCGATCGTAAGAACCGATCTGCAAAAGGGCGAAACCTATGACGCGCGTTTGGAACCGCACGGCTTTGTGTCTGCTGTTATTGAAACGGCGCATACCGACGTGATTCTGATCCCGCAGGAAGGCGTTCCGGTTACGGAACACGAAACAATTTCCGGAAAGCTTTCCCTTGATGCCGCAGGGCATCTCGTCGCCGATTTCGGGCAGAACATCGCGGGTTATGTCCGTATGCATCTGAAGCACACGCGGCGAGGGCAGGCCGTGCGTTTGAAACACGGCGAAGCGTTGGATCCGAGCGGCGTGTTTTCGACCGCCAACTGCGACGGCGGAAAGAAGGAATTTCAGGAAATCACCTATATTTGCCGGGGCGCGGCAGAGGAATCATACACACCGCACTTTGCGGTGTTCGGCTTTCGCTATGCGCAGATCGAAGGCGTCGAGCCGGGCAGCATTGTCTGCGACGCGGTTGCGGTGTACTCCGATCTCGAGCAAACCGGCGACTTTCAATGCTCGAACCCGCTGATCAACAAGCTGGTGCAGAACGCGCTGTGGAGTCAAAAGGGGAATTTTCTCGACGTGCCAGTGGACTGCCCGACGCGCGAGCGCAATGCTTGGACAGGCGATGCGATGATTTACTGCAGAACCGCCGCATATCTGATGAACGTCCGACCGTTCTTTGCAAAGTGGCTCAAGGATCAGACAATCGAGCAGTACGCGAGCGGGAAGGTCGGCATCACGTTCCCGTCTACATCGTCGATGCACGATCCGGAAACGGTGCGGGAAATACAGAAACGTGACCCGTACATGGCGATCGCCGGACCGGAGGGCAACGGAAACATCGGAGAGGACAGCGTCGGCTGGGGGGATTCGGCGGTCTGGATTCCGTATCAGATGTATTTGATGTACGGAGATCGGTCGATTCTCGAGAATCAGTACGAAACGGCAAAGAAATGGACGGACTATTCCCTGCGCTGCATGAAAGATGCAAATCCGCTGTATGCGGACAAACCGTGGTATCAAAACGGTGACGGGGAATGGATTTACGATACAAAGTTCCATTACGGAGAATGGAACGAGCCGCTCCCACCCGCGCCGGAAGTCCTTGCATTTTTCCGAAGCGGCAAAAGCACGTCGGCGTTTGTGGAATATATGGCACGGTTTGGAAAACCGGAGGTAGCCACCGCCTACACCAAGCGCAGCTGCGATAATCTTTCGCATATGGCGTCGATTCTCGGAAAAACGGAGGATGCAAAACACTATCGTGCGGTATCCGAACGGATCAAAGCGGCATATGACCGGTATATGATCGCGGACGACGGAACGATTCAACCGGGACATCAGGCGGCCTATGTCCGTGCGCTTGCGCTCGATCTGGTTTCTGCGCAAAAAAAACAGCCGGTGATTCAGCAGCTGAAAAAGGAGATTGAAGCCGCCGACTATCATCTGAACACGGGCTTCCTTTCGACGGTATATCTGCTGCCGACGCTCTGCGACAACGGCATGGAGCGCGAAGCGTTCCGCATACTGGAGCAGACGGGTGCGCCGGGCTGGCTGCATCCGATCCTGTGCGGCGCAACCACGATGCTTGAAAACTGGACCGGCTTGGATACATTCCGGGACAGCTTCAACCACTATTCGTTCGG
>JAFZJT010000103.1 GCA_017553815.1 Clostridia bacterium | reverse complement strand
ATATTCTTCGGGGACAGGATGCCGCTCTAAGAGCGAGACGGTAGCGCAAAGCCGTCGCTTCGTCAATGGTAAAATGAACGCTTCGCGCCCTTGACAAACCGCCGACTTTACGCTAATATGCAAGCAAGGCCGCGATGGACAGACGTGTCCATCACGACCTCGAACCACCTAATCATTCATGCCGTACAGTGTTTACACAAAATGTGGGGAAGAGCCGTTGATTGCGCATCATCCCCACAATGCGGTCAGCATAGGGATTATCTGTTTTTTCCTTGACATAATGCCTGGAAGGAAGAGCGTATTTTCCTTCGGTTCAAGCAAAAACGCCTGATGTATCGCATCGTCGCTTCCAACGTAGATTATCCTGCTGCCTTCCAGCAGAACGTCCGTTATCATCAGCAGCACCGTTTCAAAGCCCTTTTCCTTTTTGAGTTTCTCCATGATACTTAAAAACTCTGCCTTCCTTTCAAGCAGCTTTGCCGATACATCACAGGTGATCTGGCTGACGGCAAAATTATGCCCCGAAATATGAAATTCCTTATAATCCATTTTGAAAAGTTCCTCTGCGGACCTCTCAAGATTGGTTGAAAACAGCGATGCGCCGAGTTCCTCGAGCGAGATCCCGGCTATCTTTGAAAGCCGTTCCGCCATCGAAATATCGCGCTTGGTGCAGGTGGGCGATTTGAAGAGCACGGTGTCCGAGAGTATCGCGCACGCCATAAGCCCCGCCATATTTTTCGATGGCAGCACTCCGTTTTCCTGGTACATGGAGGCGATGATGGTGTTCGTGCTTCCAACCGGCTCATTTCGCATTCTGATCGGTTGAGAGGTCTGAATATCCGCAAGGCGGTGATGATCGATTATCTCCAGCACCTCGACCTGATCGAGTCCGCGCACAGATTGCACCATCTCGTTATGATCCACGAGTACGACCTGCTTTCTTCTCGGGCGAAGCAGGTGGAAGCGCGCCAACATTCCCACTACCTTTTCGTCCTTATCGAGTATGGGATAGTTTCTGAAGCGTGTTTTGAGCATTATCTCGCGCACATCGTCGATATAATCCGTCAGATGAAATGAAACGAGCTCGTTCTTGTTACAGATGCGCTCCACAGGAACCGCCTGATAGATTATCCGCATCACGCGCGCGGCACTCAGCGGCGTTGCGATGACCGTGGTATCGGTGCATTCCGCCCATTCCTTCTTCAGCGCGGCGCGACAGATTATGATGCAGCCCACGCCGTCCCCGATCGCCTTATCCACAATTTCGGGCTGATCGCCGCATACCAGCACACAGTTCGCGCCGCCCTGTGGTTCATCGTAGCTTTGCGGCATCGCAAGGAATACCTCGCCCGAAATCGGCTTTATATCGAGCGCAAACTCGTTCACAAGCGTTCCCTGCACGGCGCTCAGAAGATTGAAGAGCGGCACCTCGTCGATGCGGTTGTTGTCCACCGTGCTTATATCGTAATTGGAAACATCGCCCATTGAGAGCATGCCGTACAGCGTGCCGTCCTCGTTTGCTATCGGGATCGAATCGAGATTGTTTTCACGCATGATGCTCCCCGCGCGCTCGATGGTCACGGCTGCGCTCAGCGCGTTCGGGCGGTCGTAGTCAAGGTCGGATATCTGTGTGCGCATATCGCTCAGATAGATTGGCGCGCTGAACCCGAATCTATTCAGAAGATTGCGCGTTTCGTCGTTTATGCCTCCTATACGCGCCGGAACATAGCCGCCGTCGCCGAGCGCGTGGCGCAAATTTGCATAGGATATTGCGGCAACTATCGAATCGGTGTCCGGATTCTTATGTCCTGTCACGAATACTATTTCATTCACGATTGTTGAAACTCCTTTTCAGAATTCTCAAAGATACCGTTTTCAGTAATAAAATGCTGATTTTATGCCTGAAAAAGGCAGCCCGGATTCTCTTTGAGTTGATTATACCACTAATGAAGCAAAAATGAAAGCCCGCGCCCACGCAGTTCCTTATCTTCCGGCTAAAATATGTCCCGCCCCTTCCCCGCCGTTCAATGAAGACGCGCTCGTTCAAGAAACGACCGCTTGCGGGTTGGATAAAAGCCTAAGAAAAGAAACCCCTTTCTGCAATTATCGTGAGCGTATAAGCCACTACAAAAACGGAAAAGGAGTTTCTTATGTTAATGAGCATTTTCAGTTGTCGGCATTTCTGCACGACGCGCAGCGCAGCTTATCGATGGAACTTACTGAGCAGCTTGAGAGCGGTTTTCTTCACTGTGTTCACAAGGTACTGGCATTCGTCCTGCTTGCCATACAGAAGCCAGAATACGAGAGGAACAGAAAGACCGGTGATGGCAAGATGCACGATCAGTGAGAACAAGCCGTGACCCACGCAGAGATGATTGCAGATCCACATATCGACTGCGGCGATCGCGGTAAGAATTGCCATATATCCGAAGTTTCTGAAATAAAACTCGCGGACAGGCCGATAGTTGTTGAAAGAATACTTATGAATGAGCCTCGGCTCAAGCATAAAGTTTGCAAAAATGTAGGAAGCTATCGTGCCGAGCGTTACGCCGTGGATGCCAAATCCGAAAACCCATACGAGACCGACGGAAACAACTATGTTGACGATTATGGCAATGACAGGTCTGTACCCTGCCTGACGGAATACGCCGGTTATAGTGCGAACATTGCCCAGCGTAATGTTGATGCCGGCAAGGAAAAACTCAATGCCGATAAGTATCGCCAGCAATTGATCCAAAGCGAATTTTTTACCGAGCCAAACAGTTATTATCTCGTTT
>JAFZJT010000102.1 GCA_017553815.1 Clostridia bacterium | reverse complement strand
TCGTCGTTCTTCGTTTCTATGCTGCGGATGTACCACGGCTCTTCAATCCCTATTGACTTGCCGAATAACTCCGGTATCCCCTTGATTAGTGTTTCCATGTAGTTAAGTATACCACATTTTTACGATTTTGGGAGTAGAGCCTATTAAATATATCGTTCCCGTCCGACCGATAGAAAGCGGAAATGACGAACGCCCTGCTCGGCTTCACGCCGTTTTTACGACTCCACATTGAACAGATTGCGAAGCTCATTGACTATATTATCGCTGTCCGCCCTGATGCACACCGCCTCGTTGATGCTTGAAAGCGTTTCAAGGTCGCCCGTGTTGCGGTAGTTGTAGGCTATCGTGTAAACCGGCACGTCCATGCCGTCCACGACGGGCTTCACCCTGCTCAGGCTCCAGCCGACGTTCTGATCGCCGTCCGTCAGAACGAAGAGGATGAGCCTGCACTCGGGGATGCTCTTCTTTGCCTCCGCGAGCATTTGAAGACCCGCGAGCACCGCATCGTATGTGGCGGTGCTGCCCGAAGCGCGCAGCGCCTTGACCTCGCCGGAGAAATACGCCCTCTGCTTGTCGTCGAAGGGCTTGACGTCGAGATGCTTCACAACGCCGTCGGAGTAGCTCACAAGGCCGATATGGCTGTCGGAGCTGATATAGGCGGAGCTTGCGATAAGCGAGCTTTTCAGCTCCGCAAGCGGGGTGCCCGCCATCGAGCCGGATGTGTCGGCAACGAACACCGCAACGGTGGGAATGCCGCCGTTCTTGTTCTTCTTCCAGAGCGCCTGCGCGTCAAGATAGCCCTTGCCGTCCAGCCCCGGCTCTCTGCTCGCATATTCATTGTGGCGGTTGAAGCCCTTTTCGTAGCCGAGCTTCTGGTTCTCGTCCCTCATGCAGTAATCGATAAAGAGCTGCGCCGCCTCGCGCTTCTCCTCGCTCACATAGTCGAAGGTGAACACGGGATGGTCGTGACGGATGCCCTCGGGAATGAAGATATAGTCCGAAAGCGCCTTGGTGAGCACGTAGGCCTGCTCCTCCATTACCATCGCATCGATGATGCCCTTCGCCGCCTTGTTGCGAAGCACGGCGGTAGTGTAGGCAACGGGGGGCGACTGGCGCTGATACTCAAGAAGCTTATCTGCAGCGGTCTGGGAAAGCGGGTTCGACTCATCGAATGCCTTGAGGATCATGGTGAGCATATTGAGGCCGGTGCTCGAGGTGTAGGGGTTGGTATAGGCAAAGTTCAGATCGCCCGCAAGGGTCGCCTCGATAACGGTCTTCATATTGGCTTCACCGTATTTGGCGATGAACTCGTCATAGACCTTGTTGTTGATGAGTATGCCCGCGGTGTTGCCGAGAAGGCGCTCGGTGAGCGTCGTGGTTCGGATGCCCGAAGCATCGAGCATCTTGCCCCACGCAGCATGGCTGGGGATGTAGAGATCGGGCTGATAGGCTCCGGCGCGCATATAGGTTACGACCTCGCCGCCGGTGATCTTGCGGATGGACACCGAAACGGTCTTGCCGTTCAGCTTAAAGCCCTCGCGATTGAACTTCGCGGCGACCACGTTGCCCCAGTCGTCGGGCGCGTTTTCATCGGAAAGCTCGGTGTCGGCCGCTATCTCGATATTTATCTGCCCGTTTCCCTTGGTGGTAAGCGGGAAAACGCTTATATCGGAGAGCGCGTCCGCCTCGGTGAAGTCGTCGGAATACACGTCGAGCACGGGGGAGGATACCGTGGTCAGATTCACCTTCTTCATAAGCGCGTTCAGCTCGGTGATCGCCTCGTCGTAGGTGAGCTTGTTCTGACCGTTCTTGTATTTGCTGCAGCCCGTGAAGGACGCAAGAATCATTATCGCTATGAGGATAAATACCGTGAATTTACGCATTGTTTTTCTCCTTTTCTTTTTGCTTTGTGTTTTGAGTATCTGTATTGCTTTACTTATTGAATGCAGGCATTCGATCCTGAGAAAGTCCCCTTTTTGAGGGGAATTTCCACCTCAATTATTCACTATTCACTAACAAAGCTCCGCCTCACTCCGCGTCGCTTATCGACTCGAGTATCGTTTTTTTGTAGATATCGAGCTTCTCCGCACCGGTGTTGTCGTCGCCCTGCCTGTTGAGAAAATCGGTGATAGCAAGCAGGAACTCCTTGACGTTGTTGAGCTGGGCTTCGTTTGAATCCCTCGTTTCCTTGAGAAGGCTACTCATCTTTTCAACGTCCTCAACGCGGGTGGATTCATAGACCACGAAGCAGTTGAGCACCTTGCGAACCTTGCGCAGGATGTTTTGCTCCACGCTCTCGAGAACGCCGTTGGTGTCGTCCAGATAATCGGCGCCGTTGTTGGTAAGAAGCCTCGAGAGCTTGGCCTGATAGCCGTTCATATCGTCCATCTGGCGGAGAATATCGCTCATAAACGCGGGGATCTCGGTGGTGCTCATCCTGCCCCAATCCTCGTTGAGCCAGCTCTTCATGCGCTCATAGATCACTGCGTCCTTGAGGGGTCCTTTGACGTTGAGCTTCGCCTTGGCGTTTCTTTCCTCAAGCGCCTTTTGAGCCTTCAGCGCCTCTATCTCCCTCTCGGTGCGATCCTTGTCCCTCGCGTCACCCGCAATGCGGATCGCGCTTGAGATGAGCTTTATTCCCGCGAATGCGACTCCGAGCGCAGCTATGACATAGGAAGCTATCCTCGCCGTGTTCAGAGCGTGAACGCCGGTATTCTGGATTATCGCGGTGGAATTCGCCGCCACCACCAGCATCGGCACGACCGCCGCGGCAGCAAGCAGCAACCATCCCACGTTCTTTTTCAAAACCTTACCGAACATTTTTCTTGATCCTTTCTCCGAGTCTTATCGATTCGGCGAGCAGCTCCATTTGCTTTGCTTCATCGAGCGCGTCTTCGCTTCGCTTCATGCTGTCAAGAAGCGAAGTCAGCGTGCTTCTTTGCAGCTCCACGAGCTGTTTATTCTGAAGACAAAGGCTGCGCGATACCGCGGTGCTCCCATTTTCGGGAAGCTCGGCGTAGAGCCTTGTCAGCTCCTCGTCGATGGCGTGGCAGCGGTTCAGAAGGAGCCTGCATCTGAATATCAGCCCGTGATCGCCGGGCTCGATGCTTCTCGCGAGAAGCTCGCCTATCGCCTTCTGAACGGCGAGGATATCCTCCCCCGCCGCCTTGATCTTACGTTGTTTGATCCGTACACTTCGCTCAAGCATATTGTCATCTCCAATGACTGTAGTATAGTATAAAATCCCGCTCCCGTCAAGATATTTTGAGCCTTAAATCATGGCATTTCCGAAACATCGGTTTGTACGGATTTTACCTAATACCCGTTTATTCATATCTATATTCGCGCGTGTATACGCGCGCTTTTTTGAGCCTTGACCTTTTGGACGCGGCGGCTGCTTCAAGGGAATAATTACCGCCGCGCTGCTGTTGCAATTGAACGAAGCTTATGCTAAACTTAGATTGCAGCTTCAGTTAACCCCAAGATCAATATCGTGTAGGGCAGGTGATAAAAAATGAAAAACAGGATCATTTCGATTTTTTTGGCGTTCATCATGTGCGTTATTACCGATATAGCGCCGCTTTCCCCTGCGTTTTTCCGCGCTTCTGCGCTTTCATCCTCCGATGAATCCGCATTCTCTTCGCTCGATGGATGCGGAAGCGAGCGCTCGCCATATCTGATCGCCTCCGCGGGCGATATGCGGCTTCTTGCCTCTTGTGTCAACTCCGGCGCTTCTTCAATGGGCGTTTTCTTCAAATTAATTTGCGATATCGACCTCGGCTTTGAGCCTTGGACGCCGATCGGCGCTTCTCCCGAATGCCCGTTCGAGGGAAGCTTCGACGGTTGCGGACATGCCGTGCGCGGGCTTTATATCGATACAAGCTCCGATTTCGCCGGGCTTTTCGGATACAGCATCGGCGCGATAGCCGCCTTGACCGTCATGGATTCATCTGTTCACGGCGCGGATCATGTCGGCGGCATAGCAGGCTTCGGCACCGTGGAAAATTGCGCAAGCTTTGCTGAAGTTACTGGAAAAAACCGCGTCGGCGGCATCGTCGGCGAGGGCTCCGTGTACGACTGCGAGAATCACGGCTCGGTCTCGGGCATGAGTGAAGCGGGCGGCATCGTCGGGCGCGGCGAAGCGCAAAGATGCGTCAATCATGCAGGCGTTTCGGGCGAAAGCTCCGTCGGCGGCTGCGCTGGGCTCGGCACTGAGTTGGACTGCGAAAACAATGGCGCCGTTTTTGAATCCATCCCATCGCCCGGGAAGGCGATGCACAGCGTTGCTTCGTTCATTTGCTGGGCGCTCAAGCACGTCGATCCCGGGAGCATCCCGACCAACGCAAACCTCTTTCTTCCGACTGCAAGCTGCGGCATCTCCCCTTGGGAATACCTTTACGGAAGCGTGCGCGTTACAACGAGCCAATCCACGCTCAACAATTTTTACAACAACAACTATACAAAATCCATGCGCCGCCATCAGTACGACGATATAACCGAGGACTGGAGCCGCTCGACCTACGCCACCGACTGCCAGGGGCTTTTGGACGCATGGCTGACCTACGAGGACGGCGAGAATACCGACATAAACGTTCAGATGAACTATCAGTATTGGTGTACCGACAAGGGGCTTTGCTCGGAGATAACGCGCCCCTACGTTATCGGCGAGGCGGTGTTCATGTGGTCACGCCGCACGGAGCGTATGACACATATCGGCTGGATATGCGGCTTCGACGAGGACGGCAAGGCGCTCGCGGTCGAAGCGCGCGGCGTTTCCTTCGGCGTTGTGGTGACGCGCGTTGAGGATCGCGGCTGGGATTATCGCGGGCTTATGACAAACAAGTTTTATTATGACGCGAGCATGACCGCTCCATGTTATGAAGATGACGGCGCTGACGAAAAAACGGCCGCTGAGCCCGAGAAATGCCCCGTTAAGCAAAGGGCGCTTTCTTCGTGCTCCACGGGGGATATCTGGGACGGAAGCGTCGCCTCCGGCTTTGCGGGCGGTAGCGGCACGGAGCAGAATCCCTACCTCATCTCAAACGGAAGCGAGCTCGCCTACCTTTCCCATGCCGTTAATAACGGAAACAGCTTCTACGGCAAGTATTTCCGTATGACTGCCGATATCCGTCTAAATGATACCTCGGATTGGCAGAATTGGGATATCCTCTACGGCCCCGAAAACGCCTTTGAACCGATCGGGAGCTATGATAATTCAAGCTCATACAAGCCCTTCCGCGGCAGCTTCGACGGCGGCGGGCATACTGTCTACGGGCTTTATCATTCCACCTCCCAAAAAGCGTTTTACGGGCTCTTCGGCTACGTTGGTCCGAACCCCTCCGGATGCATCAAAAATCTGAACCTTGCCGAGAGCTATCTCAATGCCGTCAACAATATGGGCGGCATAGTCGGCTATCTTGAGGACTACGGAAGAATAGCGAACTGCCGCAGCTCCGCGACCATAACGAGCGGGCTCTGGGTCGGCGGCATAGTCGGATACGTTAAAAACACGAGCGCCTACACCGTGATAGAGAACTGCGTGAACTCGGGAAGGGTATACGGCACCTCCGACACCGGCGGCATAGTCGGCTTTGCGGACACGCGATGCACCGTCACGGGTTGCTCGGGCATCGGCCTTGCAAAAAGCTCCGTTCGCACGGGCGGCATAGTCGGCACCGCGCAGGGCACGACCGTCGAAAACTGCCGCAACAACGGCATAGTGCGCGGCACCGAGGTCATAGGCGGAATCGCGGGCGAGCTGCGCGATTGCTCGATAGAAAAATGCTATAACGCCGGTTCGCTTTCAACGAAGTATTTTACGGGCGGGCTTGTCGGCGTTTCCAAGCAGAGCGATATCGCCAACTGCTTCAACACGGGCGATCTGACCCTTCTTGAGGACGCGGGCGGTCTTCTCGGCTGCGCTGTCGGCGGCAGCATCGAAAGCTGCTACAGCGTCGGAAGCGTAGCTGCAAGAAGGAGCATGGGCATGGCCATAGGAGGCTGTGACGCGATGCCCGCGTTCGCCAACGTGTATGTTCTTCGCGGCTGCTGCACGGGCGGCAACGCCTTTGGAACGCCGCATGAGGGCTATGAGTTCGCTCTCGAAGCGGGCTATAGCGGCTTCGATTTCAATTCGGTCTGGATCATCGACGGCGGCACCGAATACCCATTTGCGGAGCTTCGCGAGGTGCGCTACACCTCGGATAACATACCCGAGTACGAGCCATACGTTCCGCCCGAAACGCCCACGCCCGAGCCTACGCCCACCCCGACTCCAACACCGACTCCAACACCTACGCCCACGCCGGAGCCCACCCTTCCTCCGCTTCCGACGAACACTCCTTCCGCATCGCACGAGCCCAATAAGCCAACGCCCACGCCCGAACCTACGCCCGAGCCGCTTTGTGGCGATGTTGACGGGAGCGGCAAGGTCACCGTTGCGGACGCGATACTCCTCATGCGCTATGCGTTGGGAGTTATCGACGCAAGCGCCGTGCCGAACGTCATGCTCGGCGATATGGACGGAAACGGCAGCATCACCCTGAACGACGCGATAGCGGTGCTTCGTGTTGCGATCGGGGCTGCTCCGTAAGCGCCCTTTGAACCGCAAAATCAACAATATATTTTTAACACCTGTTGACAACCGTGTCGGTATGTGTTATATTGTGCATGCTCAATATGCACAATATTAACGATGCAATAAAAGGAGACGTCAAAAATGTCCTATGTTCTTGAGGCAAACAATCTATGCAAGACCTTCCCCGGGGGCTTTGAGCTGAAAAACGTCAGCTTTTCCGTGCCGAGCGGCTATATCACGGGCTTTATCGGTCGAAACGGCGCGGGCAAGACCACCACGCTCAAGGTAATACTCGGTCTCTCCCCGATGGATTCTGGCTCCGTTTCCATCTTTGGAAGAAGCCTTCCCGAGCATGAGATCGAATGCAAGCAGGATATCGGCGTGGTTTTGGGTGGGTTTTCATATTATGAAACGAAGAAGCTCAAGAGCGTAACTGCGGTCTACAAGCGGTTCTATGAAAACTGGAGCGATGAAAGGTACCGCGATCTTCTCAAAGAATTCGAGCTTGACGAGAATAAACGCATCAAGGAGCTATCGGCGGGCATGAAGGTAAAGTATGCGCTCGCGCTCGCGCTTTCGCATGGGGCAAAGCTTTTGATACTCGATGAACCCACCAGCGGACTCGATCCCGTTTCCCGAGATGAAATAATCGATATCTTCCGCGAATTCGTTTCGGACGGCGAAAGAAGCATACTGTTTTCAACCCATATCACCTCCGATCTTGATAAATGCGCAGATCATATCGTTTACATCAAGAACGGTGAGATCGCGATGATCGGTGACCGTGAGCAGATAATAGACGGCTATCGACTTGTTCAGGGCGGGCATGATGAGCTGACGGCTTCGCTTCGCGCCGCTCTCGCCGGAGTCAAGGAAACGCCCTTCGGCTTCACGGGACTTATCCGCGAAAGCGATCTTCATCTTACGAACGGGCTGAAGACCGCCAAGGCAGATATCGAATCCATAATGCTCTACACCGAAAAATACGAGCACCACGAGGGCTGAAGGGAGAAATTGAAATGTCTGTTTCCAATATAAAAAACCTTGTTCGCAAGGATATGCGGCTTCTTTGTCACCCCACAGTCTTCCTTTTCTTTGCGCTTGCGTGCGGTATGCTTTTCATTCCCGAATATCCGCGCCCTGTTGGCTTTTTTTATGTGCTTATAGCGATAATGAATGTTTTCACACTCGACGTACAAGGCAAGGATCATGAGTTTTGCGGACTGCTTCCGGTGCAAAAGCGCGAAAGCGTGCTTGCAAGGGTATTGACCGTGGCGCTCTATGAGCTTGTGCTGCTCGTTATCACCGCCCCCTTCGCGTTCTTTTCCGGCGCGCTCATCACTAAATGGGGAATTGTGAATAGCGCCGGTATGAATACCAACCTCATCCTCTACGCCATCGTCCTGCTTGGCTACGCCGCGTATAACCTCATCGTTATCCCCGGCGCATACCACAAACAGTTCAAGGTCTACTTCAGAAGCTTCATTGGTATGCTTGCGTACTCCTCTATCATCGCGCTTGAGCTCCTTATTCACAACTTGAGGGGCGATATGGAGTTTTTGAACGGCACTTCGGCAAGCGAGCTTACCCGACAGATTCCGTTTCTGCTTGGTGCGCTCGCCATCTTCGTCATCGCAAACGCCATCGCTTACTTCATCGCCTCGCACCGCTATGAAAAAGCCGAGATATGAGAGGAAACAGCACGAAAAAACATGGAACTCTCCCTTGCAATACTGAATTCATCCGATAAGCCGATCTACCGCCAGCTCTATGAACAGCTCGCGTTTCAGATCGTTACCGGAAAGCTTACGGGCGGCTATCCCCTGCCGCCTATTCGTGCGCTTGCAAACAACCTCGGCATAAGCGTTATATCGATAAAGCGTGCCTGGGAGGAGCTTGAGCGCGACGGCTTCATCGTTACTATGGTCGGGCGCGGGTGCTTCGTTTCCGAGCTTGACGAAGAGGAACGCAGCGCACGGCGTAAGGAGCTTGCGCTGGGCGAGCTGCAGCCCGCCCTTGCCTCACTTCAGCGGCTCGCTCTGACGAAGGAGGAGCTTATCGCACTTGTTTCGGAGAATTACGGCGAATGAGCGCACTTTCGCCGTCGATCGTATGCCCTTCCGCAAAACCCTGCGGCGGGCTTTTCCGTTTATTTGATATTTGCAGCGAACCTATAAAAGTCAACAATTATATGGATTAATCCAGCAAAACCCCGGGGCTGCGCCCGAGCCGCTTTGGGGCGACGTTGACGGGAGCGGCAATGTCACCGTTGCGGACGCGATACTCCTTATGCGCTATGCGTTGGGAGTTATCGACGCAAGCGCCGTGCCGAACGTCATGCTCGGCGATATGGACGGCAACGGCATGATAAGCATTACCGACTCCATCGCGCTGCTTCGCGCGGTTCTTGGGACAGCGCCGTAAACCGCAGCGCTCGCGCGGGCGATGCGCGGTCAATGCGTTGCGACAATTATTATAATTTTTAATGCAAAAAAGAACCTTTCGGCTCTTTTTTGCGGGCATTGCCCGAAAGGAAAGAAAAGCAAGTAATAGAGGGTGTCAATATTTGAATTTCGCGGCAACGACGAGTCCTACCGCTAAAACGAGCACCGAAGCGCCTGTCAGTATCCAGAACTTCGCCTGAGAATTCGTTGAGGTGCTCGGGAAGGATGCATCCGAGGGGCTGAAGCCGGAGCCCGAGCCGCTCGGCATATGAGGACGGCTGCTTCCGTTTGAGCCGGAAGAGCCGCTCTGAGAGCCGCCTTCGGGAGCGGCGCTTGCATCGGGCTGAGCTTCGCCGCCCTGCGAAGAGATGCCGGAGAAGCCGCCCTGACCCGACGACGGACGCGAGCCCCTGCCTGAGCCTGAGCCCGACGGCATGCTGAAGCTTACGG
>JAFZJT010000101.1 GCA_017553815.1 Clostridia bacterium | reverse complement strand
TTCACCGAGGGCTGCAACAACAAGATCAAGGTTCTCAAGCGCATTGCCTTCGGCTATCGCAGCTTCAGCAATATGCGCCAACGCATATTGCTGAGCGCAAACGCAACGTAACCTGTGCCCCGCGGGGCACAGGTTACGAAAACTCTTTCTATGTGCTCAACCCCAACTATTGACATTGAGCCTGTTTAAAAGTATTTATCTGCCTTTTCGTCGTATTCGTATTGCTCGGTTTCGCAGTCGAGCGTCGTGCCGATATCCGAATAACCGCTCTGCGTTTCTACGTTTTCATCCTCCCAAGGGTCGTGCTCGCTCGATTTACCTTGCGAGAGCGCCATAACCAGACCGACGATGCCGAGTATCAGCGGAATGATGATGAGTCCGCAGAAACGAAGCAGGATCGCAAAAAGGATGATGGCAATTCCACCTACCACAATCAAAACTCCTTTCAAATATTATCAATGTATCGTCACTTCATACTTATCTCGCTTGAGAGCACGGTCACCTGCTCGCTTTCAACGAGCAGAAGCCCGCTTCCGCAGGAGAATTCGTGCTTCTCGCCGCTCTTTAGGATGAAATGGCAATCCGCAGGCTTTAGAACCGTGACAAACGGGATATGCCCTGCGAGTATGCCGAGGGAGCCCTCGGTTCCGCGAACGGAGAGCTGAACGGCTTCGCCATTGTATTTGTCCCCCGCTGGGGTGGAGATCCTAAGAGTGTATTCCTTCATGGCTTAATTAGTGAATTTTTAATAATGAATAGTTGAGGTAGAGATTCATGCGGAATCTCTTGGATTTTATTCAGCATTCATTATTCCGAGTTTAGCTTATTTCTCGAGCTTGGATGCCTTTTCCACGGCTTCGTCGATGCTGCCTACGAACAGGAACGCGGATTCTGGCAGATCGTCGTGCTTGCCCTCGATTATCTCCCTAAAGCCGCGAATGGTCTCGCTCCTCGGAACATACTTTCCGGTGAAGCCCGTGAACTGCTCCGCAACTGAGAAGGGCTGAGAGAAGAAGCGCTGGATCTTCCTCGCGCGGGCAACGATGAGCTTATCCTCCTCGGAGAGCTCGTCAAGACCCATGATGGCGATGATGTCCATCAGCTCGTTGTATCTCTGCAGAAGCCTCTGCACCTCGCGCGCGACCTCGTAATGCTCCCTGCCGACTACCTCGGGCGAGAGGATGCGGCTCGTTGATTCGAGCGGGTCGACCGCGGGATAGATGCCCTGCGAAGCGATGCCGCGGCTGAGAACCGTGGTCGCGTCCAGATGCGCGAAGGTGGTTGCGGGCGCGGGGTCGGTAAGGTCGTCCGCAGGAACGTATACCGCCTGAACGGAGGTGATGGAGCCGCGCTTGGTGGAGGTTATGCGCTCCTGAAGTGCGCCCATCTCGGTGGCGAGCGTGGGCTGATAGCCAACGGCAGAGGGCATGCGCCCGAGAAGCGCCGAAACCTCGCTGCCCGCCTGGGTGAAGCGGAAGATATTATCGATGAACAGAAGCACGTCCTGCCGCTCCTCATCGCGGAAATACTCGGCCATCGTGAGACCCGCAAGGCCGACGCGCATACGCGCTCCCGGAGGCTCGTTCATCTGACCGTACACGAGCGCGGTCTTATTGAGAACGCCGGACTGCTTCATTTCATTATAAAGGTCGTTGCCCTCGCGGGTGCGCTCGCCAACGCCGGTGAAAACGGAGATGCCGCCGTGCTGTTTGGCGATATTGTTGATGAGCTCCATTATGATAACGGTCTTGCCGACGCCTGCGCCGCCGAAAAGGCCGATCTTTCCGCCCTTTGCGTAGGGGCAGATAAGGTCGATGACCTTGATGCCGGTCTCGAGAATCTCGGTGGAGGACGAAAGCTCGGCATACGCGGGTGCGGGGCGATGGATGGGCCATTCCTCACAGCCTTCGGGCGCGGGAAGCTCATCCACGGGGTCGCCAAGCACGTTGAAGATGCGACCGAGGGTCTGCTTGCCGACGGGCACGCTTATCGGGCGACCCGTGTCGGTCACGACCTCGCCGCGCTTTAAGCCGTCGGTGGATTCCATCGCGATGCAGCGCGCGGTGTTGCCGCCGATATGCTGGGCGACCTCGACTGCGAGGATATCGTCGCCCACGGGGATGGTGAGCTCGTTGAGTATCGCGGGAAGCTTGCCCGGCTCGAAGCGCACGTCCACAACGGGACCGATGACCTGCGCCACAACGCCCGTATTCTTCTTAACAGTTTCTTTATTTTCCATACTGCATACTCCTATGCATTTATTCGCTTGACCGGGTTTAATTCTCGCCCGCGCCCGCGACTATCTCGACGATCTCCTGCGTGATAGCGCCCTGACGCGCACGGTTGTACTCAAGGCTCAGATTATCCTTCATTACGATGCCGTTTTTGGTGGCGGAGTCCATCGCGTAGCGCCTTGCGGCGACCTCGCTTGCAAAGCTCTCGCGCACCGCGCCGTATATCATGCTTGAAAGGTATTCGGGTATCGCCACCTTCAAAACCTCTTCGGGCGAGGGTTCGAAGATCATGCTCGCGGCGGAGGCTATCTCGTGCTCCTCTGCGGGAGCGGCGTTTTCGATCTGATTCTTTTTCTGATCGCGCCCCCTGTTTGAAAACAGCTCCTTCGATGCGTTCTTATCGAGGGGAAGAAGCTGCGCGAGCACCGCGTTCTGTGTCAGGACCGATACGTAGCGCGTTGAAACGATAAGCACCTTATCGATTTCGCCGCTACCGTACCGTTCGCATATCCCCTCGGCGAGCGCTTTCGCGTCCTCGGGCTTGAAATGCTCGGTCGGGAAGCCGCCCGTTAGCGGGCTCATTTTGCCGTGGCTGCCGACTAAGACCCTATCTACGCTGCGCTTGCCTATCGGGATCACCTCTCTTGCCTTAACGGTGTCCGCAAGGCGGAAGGCATTTGCGTTGTAGCCGCCCGCAAGGCCGCGGTCGCCCGCGATCACGATGAGCAGCGTTTTTTCGCCGCTCTCCCCCGCCTTATGCCCCGCGATATACGGGGATGAGGCGCATTCGGGGCTCGCCGCAAGCGCGGTCACGACGCTTTTTACCGCATCGGAATAGCTGCGCGAGGCGGCAAGCATCTCGGTCGCCCTGCGTATCTTGCCCGCAGCAACGAGCTGCATCGCCTTGGTGAGATGCAGGGTCGATTCAACGCTTCGTATTCTTAATTTGAGACGCTTGATATTTGCGCTCATGGCTTACTATTGCTCCAAATAATGATTATGCACGGTAGCTTTCGTTCATATCGACGAGCGCCGCCTTGAGATTTTCAACGTCCTCATCGTCGAACTTGCCCGCGTCGAGCCGATTAAGCAGCTCGCTGTAATGAGTTTTGAGGAATTCATACAGCGCGGTCTCGTAATCGGAAACGCCTGCAACGGGGATATCGTTGAGATAGCCCTTGGTGACGGCCTAGATTTTAGCGGTCTGACAGCCGACGGAGAGAGGCGCGTTGCGCTTCTGCTTCAAAACCTCAACTATGCGGTCGCCGAGGTCGAGCCTCGCCCTTGTATCGGCGTCGAGGTCACTTCCGAACTGCGCGAACGCCTGAAGCTCGCGGTACTGGGAATACAGCAGCTTGAGCTCGCCCGATACCTTCTTCATGGGCTTGAGCTGCGCACTGCCGCCGATACGGCTGACGGAGATGCCCGGGTTGATCGCCGGCATGATGCCCGCATGGAACAGCTCGGTTTCAAGGAAGATCTGACCGTCGGTTATCGATATGATGTTTGTTGGGATATACGCCGAAACGTCGCCCGCCTGGGTTTCGATGATGGGAAGCGCAGTGATGGTGCCCCCGCCGTATTCCGGCGCAACGCTCGCCGCCCTTTCAAGAAGGCGGGAATGCAGATAGAATACGTCGCCGGGGTAGGCTTCGCGTCCCGGAGGACGGCGGATCAGCAGCGAAAGCGCACGGTAGGCAACGGCGTGTTTTGA
>JAFZJT010000010.1 GCA_017553815.1 Clostridia bacterium | reverse complement strand
GGAGCATACGGCTTCCCGTCGCGTAGTGAAGACGATCCGATACTGGACGGTGTGTTGAGTAAGAAAGAAACTTATCCCTTTGCCGAAGAGCGTCGTCTGTTTTACGTTGCGCTGACACGCACCAAAAACCGCGTTTACATAATGACACCGCAACACAAACCATCCCTGTTTTTAATTGAGCTGATCAAAGAGAATCACTTGATGCATAGCGATGAACTCAATATGGAAGTCGTTGACCTCTTTAATCTTCGTTGCCCGGTGTGCGGCTTCCCGCTCAAATATGAGTTTAACAAAAACTATGGTCTGAACCTATGGATATGCACCAATGAAGTCGAAGTTTGCGACTTTATGACCAATGACAAGAATGATAGGCATGATATTTACAAATGCCCTAAGTGCAGAGACGGATATATGATCGTCAAGCACAATTCTAAAAACGGTGAAGCATTTTACGGTTGCACCAACTATTCTAACACTGAAAACCAATGCAAAAACATGAAGCCGATACCGCCATCAACGGCATCCTCCGTCGGTAAGGGTATTGCGGAGAGGTAATCAACTTAATCGAAACACCGAAGCCGCTATTAATGCGCTAATTCAGAGCAGTTTTTTCATTTAAAAACTCGCCTTAAAGGTGCTTGCCGCTGCTGTGATCAGCCATGTTTTCTGTGGCTTCAGCTTCATAGCATCGCGCACGGCGCTCGACTTCGCGCACGTCTTCGATCTTTTGAGCCACCGATTTCTCATTGCATTTTTGCTAATGAGCGCGGTCATGGTCATAAAGCGTATAAAACTGAATATCAAAGGCAATAAACGCGCATTTTTGCTCGTCATGCTCGAGCTTTGCGAGCCCGTCATCTATTTTTTCGGAGAGCAGTACGGGATACTTCACTCGAGCACCATCTTCTCCGGCGTTATGATCGCCGTGATTCCGATAGTTTCGATATTGGCCGCCGCGCCGATACTCAAGGAAAGACCCACTGTCGGTCAGCTTGTCTTCAGCGTTGTCTCGGTTGCGGGCGTTATCGGCATCGGACTGATGACAAGATCCAGAGGCTCGCTCGACTTGATAGGAGTTGCTGCACTTACGATCGCCGTGCTTGCCGTCTGCGCATACACCCTTCTCGGCCGCGGAATATCGAAGGAGTTCACAGCATTTGAACGCACCTACATGATGCTCGCTGTCGGCGCTGTCGTGTTCACGATTCTTGCCGCTTTCAGGTGCAATTTCAGTATTGCCGCATACATCGCGCCATTCCTCGATGTTCCCTATCTCATCAGCTCGCTGTTTCTCGGCGTATGCTGCTCGTCCATCAGCTATTTCCTCGTTTCATACGCGATAACCTATCTGAGCGTTGCTCAGGCAACGGTGTTTGCAAACCTTACGACAGCCGTTTCCGTGTTCGCAGGCGCGGTGCTTCTAAAGGAACCTTTTTCATGGCTCGGTCTCGCTTTTTGCGCTATGATACTGCCTGAAATATACGGAGTTCAGCGCTCTGCGCGCAGTGCAGATGGAAAGTAACCGTTTTTCAATGCGAAAATGTGTAAAATCGTAATGAATTCTTCGTTCAGATGTTGAAAATAAGCTTCTCTTATGCTAAAATAACTTTGTGTGCCATTGCAGCGCATAACAGCAAGCTGTTTTAGACGGCTTAGTCTCGGAGTTCAAAGCATGGAAAGAAAATACACACTGGCTGATGTGAATATACTTGTCAAGACCGACTTCGATTTCAGAGATGTTGATAGGTATGTTCCGTTTATCTCCGATTTCGAGAAACCCGACTTGACTTATGAATTCATCACCGTCACTGAGCCTCCCGAGCTTCCGGATGAACCGCTCTTTTACGACGGAATGGTTTGCATCTATCGCAGGGACGGGATAACTTACCGCAGCTACTCTTATTCCAAGTCGGTTACAACCATGATCTTGAGCGATGAGCGCATAAGCGAGGGCATTCTTACCGTCTACGTTAAGGGCTCCTCCATCGCTTCGATCACCACCGAGACGAGGATCTTCGATCATCTTGCGATCGAGCATGCTATGGCGCTTTTCAACAGCACCCTGCTCCATTCCTCTTTCATTTCATACGAGGGCAAGGCGATCCTGTTCACAGCTCCATCGCAGACCGGTAAATCCACGCAAGCCGAGCTTTGGAGAAAGCATCGCGGCGCTGATGTTATCAACGGCGACCGCTCGCTGATCAAGCTCAAGGATGACGAACTTTATGCATACAGTCTCCCCTATTGCGGAACCTCCAATATTTGCGCAAACTACAGTGCGCCGATACGCGCTATCGTTGTTTTGAGGCAGGCTCCTTACAACCGCATCTCCCTATTGCGCCCCGCGACTGCATTCCGCGATCTTTATGAGGGCTGTGCAACAAATATCTGGTACAGCAACGACGTTACCGTGGTTTGCGATCTTGTTGAGCAGATGATAAAGAGAGTTCCCATCTATCTGCTTGAGTGTCTTCCCAATGAGGATGCGGTCAACACCCTTGCAAGCGAACTCAATCTATAGTTTGTTTGTTGTAATAATTAAAACGTTCGGAGAACAAAATGGAAAGCAACAACCAACCCAAAAATAACTCCCTTCGCGGGAATACCGAGCCTCCGCTAATTCGCTATCTTCTTACCAAGGCCGGTCGCACCGCTACACCGATCTCCGGAACCTTTGAGCTCACTCCCCGCTGCAATTTTGACTGCAAGATGTGCTATGTCCATCTCAGCAAGAGCGAGCAGACCAGCCGCGGCAATGAGCTTAGCGCAGACACCTGGCTGTCCCTTGGCGAGGAAGGCGTAAGAAACGGGCTTTTGATGCTTCTGCTTACAGGCGGTGAGCCTCTGATTCGCCCCGATTTCATTCAGATCTACGAAGGGCTCAAAAATCTTGGAATTATGATCTCCATCAACACGAACGGTTCTCTTTTGGATGATGATATGCTTGCGTATTTCAAGCATAATCCCCCGTATAAGTTCAACATTTCGCTTTACGGTGCTTCCGAGGAGACCTACGAACGCCTCTGCGGCAACGCTTCAGGCTTCCGCAAGACCGTTCATGCGCTTAAGACCCTCAAGGAATACGGCATAAACACGAAGGTCAATCTCAGCATAACCCAGTACAACACAAACGATGTCGATGGCGTTTATGCCATTACCGACGATATCGGTCTGAATGTTCAGGCCTCCTCCTACATGTTCCCGCCGATGCGCCGCTCGCATGATCTTATCGGCTGCGGCGATCGATTCACCAGCGACGAATCCGCAGAGATGAAATTACGACTGAATCTTCTCAGGATGGATGATGAAAGGTTCATGGATTACGCCCGGAAGATAAGCGAAGGCATCCGCGTTATTGATGAGAACGACGAATGCCTCGACATTCCCACCGTTGAGGAGCAAACCCCCACTGAGCATCTTAGATGCCGCGCCGGAGTCTGCACCTTCTGGGTCACTTGGGACGGACGCATGCTGCCCTGCGGCATGATGGAAAAGCCCTCCTGCTCGCTTCTCGATCTGGGCTTTAAAGAAGCTTGGAAGTACACGCATGAGGCGACAAAATCGATCTTCATGTCGCCCAAATGCACGGCCTGCGACAAACGCTTTGCCTGCGACGTGTGCGCAGCATCCACCTATACCGAAACAGGAGAATTTGACGGAGAAGCGCCTAAGTACATTTGTGCGCTGACCGATAAGTATATAAAGCTCGTTCTCGACGAATACAACAGGCGCCTTGCTCTGCAATCTTCAGAGAACAAGTGATCCACGAGCATAACGTCCAAGGAGGTTTAAAATAATGCAGTTAAAGAACAACTATGTTGTCCGCGAGATCATGGGCGAAACTATCCTCGTCCCCGTTGGCGATCATCTTCTGGAGTTCAACGGGCTTATCACGCTCAATGAGCTCGGTGTGTTCATTCTCAAGGCACTTCCCGAGGCCGAGGATGAGGATCAGATCGTTGATCGGATACTTGAGGAATACGACGTCGATCGGGCGACCGCCAAGGCGGACGTTTCCGAATTCCTCGATAAGCTTCGCGAGATCAGCATACTGTAAAAAAGTCGGAGCCGCTCGAAGAGAGTGGCTCCTTTACTGTTGCCATATTATACTAAACTCTGACTAAATTCGGACTTCTTTCCGATTGTTTTCCCCCTGTCTTTGTCTCTCTTCGCTCAACGATACTCCATATCGCCTCGCTCCATTCGACTTCGACAGGACGAAAAACTCCTCGGCAATTTAGTCCGCTATTAATCAGATCTTAGTATTATTTTTCAGAAGCCCAAGCAGGATGCGGCCTTCGGCTTTGCGCCGATTGTTTCACTCCCGGCACCTATCGGTGCGCTGCTTTCGGCTGCGGTTCCGTCCATATAGGGCTTGATGCTTTCGAGCATCTGATCATAGCTCATGAACGCGCCAATCTTATGCATAAGCACCTTTCCCGTTTTATCCACAACGAGTGTTTGCGGAATGGAATTGCTCGTATAAAACACCT
>JAFZJT010000100.1 GCA_017553815.1 Clostridia bacterium | reverse complement strand
GTCGGTGAGCCCGGCAAAGACAAGTATCTTATTGCATTCCTCAATCGGAACGGAGCTTACGCCGTGCGCCTCGAAAGCGGCCTTCGGAGCGGTTAGGCGAGCCGGATTTATCATCGAGCTGCCCGCGCCCTGATAACGCATGTTTTCGAAAAGCTCGCCGCAGATATGGAGTTTGTCTTCGCCGGAAAGCGGCAGAGCTCCGTCGTTCTTCATGAGCACCGCGCAGTCCGCCGCGATCTCGGCGGCAAGCGCATGATGCGCGTCCCAATCCACCGGCGCGGAATCGGCGGGCTTCGCGTATTTGTCGATCCATTTGAGGATATTCCGGCAGGCATTGTCGAGGTCTTCCGTCGGCAGAGTGCCGTCAGCGAGGCTGTCCAGGATCCATTTGCGGCAGATCGCGGTATCGCCGGGCATCTCGAGATCGAGACCGGCTTTGAGGCCTGCGATACGGTCGTGAACCGCGCCCCAATCGGACATCACAACGCCGTTAAAACCCCATTCTTTGCGCAGAACGTCGGTCAAAAGCCATTTATGCTCGGAGCAGTAAGTGCCGTTGATCTGATTGTACGCGCACATGACCGTCGCGGGATGCGCGTGTTTGACGACGTATTCGAACGGCTTCAGGTACAGCCTGCGCATCGTGTTTTCGGAGGCGATAGAATTGCCCATGAAACGGTAGTTTTCGGAATTGTTCAGTGCAAAGTGCTTGAGCGATACGCCGACGCCCTTCGATTGCACGCCGTCGACCTCGGCGGCGCCCATGACGCCCGCAAGATAGGGGTCCTCTGAAAAATACTCAAAGTTTCTTCCGCACAGCGGATTGCGCTTGATATTGACGCCGGGACCGAGCACGGTATGTACGCCGTAATACCGGCACTCCTCAGCAATTGCTTCGCCCATCTTGCGCAGGTTCTCGGGATTCCAGCCGGAGGCCGTCGTGACTGCCGTCGGGAACGCCGTTGCGGGTTCGCTCTCGCTGACGCCGTTGTCGCCGCCTTCCTTTTGCACACGCAGTCCGTGCGGCCCGTCCGACATGCGAAGCGACGGAATGCCGAGCCTCGGGATCGGATTCGTGTACATGAAGTCTGTTCCTGCGACCAGCGCCGCCTTTTCCTCCGCCGTCATTTCGGAAATGAGTTTTTCAATATCCATATTGAGCCCTCCGCATGTTCTTTCACACTGGTATTATATAAAATTAGTCGGGCAATGTATTGCATTATTGTATCATTTTTCGTATAATTGTAATGAATAGGAGATGATTTGATGAGCGATTTCGGCATGACCTATATCGTCAACTCCATGGCTGCGCTGTCCGGCATACCCGTCCGGCTGTATGAGAACGGAGAACTTGTTTTTTCGAGGTTCCCCGTGGTGCTGCCGAATGATCCTGCCTCGGTCTACCTCGGCGAGATTCTGTCCATAAGTTCTCACGTCGGGTACTTCGTCACGCCGCTTTTCCACTACTACGGCGTGATAAACGCGAAAGGCGCCAAGATCGTGATCGGACCGACCTCGCAGATAATGGCGAATGACCAGGAACTCAAGGAGCTTGCTTTTCTTGCCGGAGTATCTAAAGAAGACGTGCCGGCATTCGTGAACGGCATGAACAGCATCCTGCGCATGCCTGTGGAAACGCTCCTTCAGATGCTCTGCACGATGAACCATTTTCTGAACGACGGGGAAAAACTGGGACTATCCGATATCGCTATTTTCAGCGACGAGCAGGAAGCGCTCAAGAGCCGCGTTGAGGAGCGCCGCACGAAGCGCGTTTACGAGGATGACAGGGGCGGAATGCCGCATAATGTGCTGGCGCTTGAAAACGCGCTGATGGATCTTGTGAGGAAGGGCGACGTCGCCGCGCTCAAAAGCTGGCTTGCCGAAATACCGGCCGTGCGCGGCGGCACAATAGCGCCGGATCAACTTCGCCAGCTCAAGAACACCTTCATCGTCGCCGCGACGCTCGCATCCCGCGCGGCTATCCGCGGAGGAATGCGAGAGGACGACGCCTTTACGCTTTCCGACGGCTACATACAGAGGGTCGAGCTCTTGAACGATCACAGCAGGATCGTCAATCTGCAGTACAATATGATCCTCGAATTCACCGAACAGGTCGAAAAGCTTAAAAGAGGCGCTCACTTATCGAAGCTCACCGCGGACGTCGCAAGCTATATCCGCCGCCACCTGTCCGAGCCGATCAGCACGGAACGCATGGCCGAGGAGCTCTATATGAGCAGGCCCTATCTTTCCGCAAGGTTCAAAAAGGAGACCGGTGAAACGCTGACCGACTTCATACTCCGCGAAAAAACGGAGGAGGCAAAACGCCTCTTGCGTTGGTCCGACAGATCCGCCTCCGCAGTCGCCGCCTATCTCGGCTTCTCCTCCCACAGCCACTTCATCCGCGTTTTCAAAAAATACGCCGGCGTCACCCCGAATGAGTGGCGGGAGCAGCAGTAAAGCCAAAGACTAAAACAACTGCGTTCTCAGCAGGGTCATCTGCTGTCCTGCGCCCCTAAACTGGACAGCTGGCATACTACAATTATGCTACACAATTCTTGAGGATAATGCTGATATCCCGGAGAATGCGGATATTGAAGCAATGCCGCAGCACATTAAAAAATACAGTGTTTGCTTGAAAAATCAAGCAATATAAGGATTTTTGAACTGTGCAGAGCAAACCGCTCCTAAGCGGAAGGTCTCGGGTTCGAATCCCGGCAAGTGTGCCAAAAAAGTCCTTGTAAATCAAGGGCTTTTTTGTTTACAAACCGACTGTGAATTTAGCCAATTCCCCCGTTATACTACATTTATGCTACATTTTATTCCGATACATGCAGCAAAACGCCCCGGTTTTCGGGGGCGTTCTGCTGTCTTAGCACTGTTCTCTTGTTAGGAGGATAGAATCAGCCGATGAAATCGG
>JAFZJT010000099.1 GCA_017553815.1 Clostridia bacterium | reverse complement strand
CGGGATAGATGGTCTCGTCGCGGATGAATCCGTCAGGCGCCTTAACCTCGACCACAAAGTAATCACCGAAATCGAGATAATCGGATTCGGCGATACCGTATTCGTCAGTGGTCATGGTGGCAACAAGGTTCATATCGGAATCGAGGATATTGAACACTGCGCCTTCCAGACTGCCCACGGTGTAAACGGGAGCGTTTACGGTGCCCCATTCGGTATCGGTGGTAATGACGGAGGTCATGGCTTCGCCGGTCTTTTCGATACGGATGCGGCCCCTGGCGGAGCTGTTGGTGATCTCGATCTCTACGGTGTCATTGAGCGGGATCTCGACGGTATAGACCGTGTTGTCGATCCAGTAGGGCTCGATAGTGGAGATCTCCTTGACGTACACGATGCCGACGGGAAGGTCTGCAACGGTCGCAACGCCGTTGGAACGGGTGGTGGTCTCCTTGATGAGGTTCTGGCAGGCAATGTCGGAATAGACGCCGAATTTGACGCCGCCAAGCAGAGCGCCGTTATCGCCCTTCTTGACGATACGGAGAGTGCCGTAAGCCTCGGTGTTAACGGAGACGGAAGCTGTGGCGACGACCTGAGCGATATTCGCGCTCATGAAGACCTTCTGTGCGCTGCCGCTCACGGGAGCGTAGGCGGTAAGGTTCTCAATGCAGCGGGTATCGGAGGCTTCGGCGGTCACGACGAAGCTCATGCCCGAGGTGTCCGCGGGGGCGGTGAAGGTCAGGGTATCATTGCCCGTGCCGGTGAAGCCGGTAACGGTCACGCCGGAAGGCAGCTCGGAGGTATCAAGCGTATAACCGCTGTTGATATTCGTGAGCCTTACGCGGGTCTGACCGGTGAAGGTGCTTCCGGACTTGGTGAGCTGGAGGGAAGTGGGGTTGAAGCTGATATCGTGTACCAGAGTGTCCCTGTTCCTGGCATGCTCAAGGAGCTCGTCCGCCCAGGTGAGCACATGCTCGTAACCGGACTTGGCGCGGATCCAATCGGGATGCGCCTGACGGTTGGTGAAGGAATAGCTGCCGGGTTCGCCCTGCTCGGTAAGCCAGAAACGGATCGCGTTCGCGGTCGCCTGACGGGCCTCGTCAGCAGTGAAGCCGTCGGGAAGCACGCAGGGATAACCGTACTCGAAGATCGATTCAAGGCCTTCGAGGGTGGTGGTGCCGAACAGCGCGGAAGGAGAGGTCTCCTCGTAGGAACCGCCGTGAGGGCTGTTGGACGAATGCTCGATGCAGTAAACGTCCTCGCCGGTCTCGACGATCCAGTGACGCGGAGTGTTGAGGTCCTTCCAAGTGCCGTTGGAGTAATACTCCAGGTAGTCGAATGCCGAGTCGTACTCGGACTGGATGGTGATGGTGCCGCTGTCGTAGGGCTTAACGGTGGTGCCTGCAAAGGCGCTCATGGGGATGAGGCTGATGCAGAAAAGCGCCGCGAGAAGCAGCGCAAAGATATGATTGAGTTTTGACATATAATTCTCCTTGTGTTGATTAAGATTTTTGTTTTTGGTTAATTGGGTTTCTTTAATTCACCTTGTATGCTGGAAGGTGAATTATTGGGTTAATTGGGAAGACCGCGAGAACTGGGGCTATTAGGCGTCTCTTCGTCCGAGTGCCAAACCCCGATCCTACGGTCCTTACCCTTAGGCTTTTGGTGATTCTTACGCCGATGTTTACGGTAATGGCTCCGGTTATGCGGAACATCCCTGTAAAAACCGGGTGCTTCTCTCATGAGTCGATCGATGTACTGAAGGTGAGCAGTGGGAAGTAAACTCATTCCATCATCTCCAAGTAGTCATCCTCTTCCAGATCACCCCATTCATCCATCTCCGCCTGAATATCTGACTCGATAAAACGATCAACCATGCGGGCTGTTTCCATTGCCAGCATTGGCCAGATGCTCTTTTCAAGCAGACGAATAGCTTGCAGAGTGATCGGCACTTCCTTCCCGTCAAGGGCATACTGCATGGAGAGCAGGTCGAACATTTCCGAGAAGTCTCTCCTTCCCGCAGCGGAAAGGAACCGGCTGCGAATCACTGAGTAGCAGCCATACATGCAGTTGACAGTTTCCATGAGCTCGTCTTCAAACATTTGGCGGTTTACCGAATCGTCATCGTTGATGAATCCGATTCTCCTGAGATAGGTCTCGGCAGAAATTGGATCGAGCGGGCTTGCAATGTCATGTTCGACAGGATCGCCGTTGGTTTCGAAAATGGGTTCATAAAACTCGTTAGCTTCTACCATTTTGTTTGCCTCCGTGTATTTTTTTGCCGTGTGTTGGTTGGAAGGTTTAATCCGTCATTCCGACAGCATTGTCATCGTACGAGTCGTCGTTATCCTTAAGCTCGTCCTCGATGGCAAGCTGGATGAGGTAGTCGAGCTTATCCGCTGTGATCTCTGCAAAAAACTGCCAAACACCCTTGGTGTGAAGCCCGCCGACAGCCCTGATGAAGAAGGGGACATCCTCGTCGTTCGCGGCATACGATGCTGCGAGCAGTCGGTACATTTCCTTGTAATCATGGCGCTTCGCAGCCTCGATGAACTTGTTGCGGATGACGACGCAGCCGGAGTACAAACAATCGGCGGCATCGTCAGCAAAGGGTTCGAGCTTGTCGTAATCGACATCGCCATCCTTAGTGAAGACGCCGGCTTTGTCGAGGTACTGACCGGCGGTGATGGGGTTGATGGGGCACGTCCTGCCCCTGTGAGCGGAGACACCGCACCTTTCAATGCAGGGCTCCTGGTTTTCGTTGGTGCGAGTCAAATTATCGTTCCTCCTGATATGTTTTTTTGTTCTCACGTGTTTGTCTGTACTCTTCCAGCAGGCGGATTATAGTCTGCTCAATCACTTTGCCGGAGGTACCTTCGGGGAAATACTTTGCGACGGTAGATTGCCTGAATGTAATGGTGCTGTACATGGGCTTGTCTTCTGTCATTATTTCCACTATCTTTTCCTCGGTCAAAGAACCTTCCTTTGCTTCCTTGCGAAGTTTCTGCGCTTGAGCAACAGACGGTGATACCCTGTAACAGTCAATTGTCTCGAATACGATCTCCTGGTCTGTCGGATCAAGATATGAGATCTCAACAGCAGGGTTGAATGCTAAATCACCGTTGTCGACGCAATCCAAAAGCGATGGCGTGAGATTGTTCAAACGGATATAGCGTTGGAT
>JAFZJT010000098.1 GCA_017553815.1 Clostridia bacterium | reverse complement strand
CCCTGATAATAGATCCCGCCGTTTCGCATGAAAACGACTCTGTCGGCGATGGGGAAGAGCCCCTCGACGCGGTGCTCGGTTATGACTATCGTTGTGCCGAGCTCGCTGTTGATGCGTTTGAGCGTGTCGAAAAAATCCGCGGCGGCGATAGGGTCGAGCTGACTGGTCGGCTCGTCGAGGATGAGCAGCTTCGGCTGCATCACCATGACTGAAGCGAGGCAGAGCAGCTGTTTTTGACCGCCGGAAAGCTCGGAAACGGGGGAGTGGAACCATCTTTGAATGCCGAAAAAGTTTGCCATCTCCGCAACGCGCACCCGCATCGTGGATTGCGGCGTTCCGAGGCTCTCAAGGCCGAACGCGAGCTCGTGCCAAACCTTATCCGTCGCTATCTGCATCTCGGGATCCTGCATAACGAAGCCTATCTCGGCGGTTTGGCGGCGAAGATCGAGCGCCTCTATCGGCTCGCCGTCGAATATAACGGCGCCGCTGACGCTGCCGTATGCGCTCAAAGCGGGCTTCAGCCTTCTTAAAAGCGTTGATTTACCGCACCCGGAGGGACCCGCTATCAGCACGAATTCACCCTCCTCAACGGAGAGGTCGATATTTGAAAGCGCGGCCTTTTCCGCGCCGGGATATGAGAAGCTCAGAGCTTTGATTTCAACAAGTGCCATCTGTATGCCTCGATAGAATTCATGATAACGGGGATTAAAAGCGTGAGCGCGTAGGACGCAAGAAACGCGATAAACAGCGGAGTGACCTCGTTTGCCTTATACGAGGGGAAGAAGCGGATGCTGATGAGCTTGAAGCCCGAAGCAAGCGCCGTGGCGAGCATTCCGAGCGCGAGAAGACCTCCAATCAGCGCATCCCTTCCATCGAAGCGGTAGTTTGCAAAACTCCTTCTCGGGTGAAGTCCGTAGCCCCTCGAGCGCATCGAATCCGCCGTGGTGACGGAGCTTTCAAGCGCCCAGGTAATCAGCGAGGAAAGGATGCTAAGGCCGTTCTTGGCTCGCTGAACTATGTTTCCGCCGCCAACGCCCATACCGGCGCCGCGCTGTGCCTCGGCAATCCGCTTGGCCTGCTTTGAAAACAGCGGAACGAAACGAAGCGCCATGGATACAACGAGCGATATCCCCGGCGCGAATCTTCCGAGCAGATAAACTATCTTATCGCTCGTGAATATTTGATTGAAGCAGGCGAACCAAAGCACCACCGATGCGAGCATTGCGGCGGAGCAGAGGCCGTATACGATGGATTCAATTGTCACCGGATTGTATCTGATATAGAAGAGTGTGGTGACGCCGGCGTGGTTGAAAAGCGGATTGATTATCGCTGTCAGAAGCATTATCGGAAGCGTGAATTTGAGAATATAGCCCCATGCCTTCCTGCCGCGAAGCATGAAGAGCCATATCAGCGCGCAAACGAGCGAAATGACCAAAAGCGCCGGATGCATCAGCAGCATCGGCATTATCAGCGCGAACGCGAAAAAAACGAACGCAACGATGGGGTTTACGGTATCAAATGCGTCGCGCATCGGTTTCCTCATCAAGGAGCGGGGGTCGGAGTCGCATCTGCATCAAATATGCAGCCGACGTCCGCACCGAAATCGCAGGTATAGTGCCATTCAACAGCGTCGCCGTCGTTCAAATAATACTTGCTGCAGCCGTAGTTCGGGAAGGCGCCGTTGACGGAATAGGTCCAGCCGCTTCCCGCGCCGCAGTCGAATTCATAGAGATTGTTTATCCCTTCAACGTAGGCGCTGTCGTATACGGGGGTGTATGAAGCCTCCATGTGTATCTTTCGCGCCATGAGCTCGCGCACCATAACGTCGTAAACGCTCTCGCCCTTTTTGAAGCTGACGGTGCATTTTTCGAGCACTATGCCATTTTCGGGAAGCACCTCGAGCTTGTCGGTGTTGAAGTCGTTCATATTATCGAGTATGGTGGTGCATTCGATATAGAGTGTGCAGCTGAGTTCGGTCGTTTCACCGACGTTTTCATTGGCCCCGTCGGATTCGGGATCGGCAGCGGGGGAGGCGCCCTGAGCACATGAATAAAGGCAAAGAAAGACGAGAAGCATCGACAGCATGAAGCAAAGCCATTTCGCTCTGCTCTGAACATGCCTGCCGTGCGTTTCATGTTTATTTGATTTGGAAAATTCAGAGAATTTACTGAGCATTATCGTTCTGTGTTAAAAACAGCTTGATAAGCAATGAATGGGCTAAGCCCATTCATTGCTTGAAAACGTATTACTGATCTCTCTTTCTTGATGCGATGATAAGAAATACGGCGGAAACAGCAAGTATGGTGCCGATACCTGCGGGAATAAGCCACTTGAGCTTCTCCCTGCGAGCGCCGTTATTGCCGTTCCAATCGCCGCCCGTGATATCGATGGGATCGAAGGTCAGATCGGGGATCTCCGTGGGCTCGGACGTATCACCGGGCATAGTTTCGGCAGGAACGAAGGTCGGCGCCTCGGTCGGCTCCAAAGACTCCTCGGGCTCCTCCGTCGGCTCCTCGGTAAGCTCCGGATCAACGGTCGGCTCGTCTGTCAGTTCGGGTGTGACGTCAGGCTCGTCTGTCACATCCTCAGGGGTACTCGACGGTTCATCACTCGGAACATCGGTAGGCGGATCGGTGGGAACGCCGGTGGGTATCGATGTGGGCACGGGCGTCGTCCACGGGGCTTGGGTGGGAGCCATAGTGGGAGTCGGACTCGGCCTCGGAGTAGGCGTCGGTGTGGGCGTAGGCGTCGGAGTGGGAGTCGGAGTAGGCGTCGCGCTCGGCCTTGGCGTTGGTGTGGGAGTCGGAGTGGGAGTCGGAGTGGGAGTCGGACTCGGCGTTGGAGTTGGGAACCACGGCGGCTGCGTCGGACTCGGAGTGGGAGTCGGCGGGTTGGTGGGTGAGGCCGTTATCGGCGGAATGATCGAACCGGATGAGAGGTTTATGTCGTTCATATTATACAGCGAATTGACCTCGCGCCTGAAACGGTCGTATGCGCAGAGCGAATAGGCCGCCTGTTCGCTGGCCATGGCGTTCACGACGTCATCGTGCGTGTGCGAAAAGCCGGAGCCCGCAAAGAAGGTAAGAAGCGCGTCAAGAACCGATTTTCCGTCTTTAACGAAGCGGTAATCGCTTCCCGCATCGATGCCAAGCGCGCTCAAAGCAGTGATGACCTGCGCGCAGCTCTCGGAGCAATCGGAGCCGTAGCTCGAATAGCCGCCGTTTGAATTCTGAAGAGCGGAAAGCTTGTTGACGCCCCTTGTTACAGCGGCGCTGACGGATGAGCTTGAACGGTAGCGGGACAGCGCAGTGAGCGCCATTGCGGTCATATCGGGATCGGCATTGCTTCCGGCAAACGCCCAACCTCCTCCGGAGATCTCATTATCAAGGAGATAGTTTACGCACTGAGTCTTTATCGAACTCATGCCATAGGAGGAATGCGTATCAAGCGCGATAAGCGCAAAGATGACGCCGTTGATGCCCTGACGCTTGACGTAGTTGAAATCTGCAAACGGGGAAGTAAGGTCATAGCCCGCAACGTTGCGCGCGTCGCGACCTATCGCGGTGAGCGCGATGATGACACGCGAATTCTCGGTGGATTTATTGGAGTCGAGCATCGCAGAGCCGTTTGCGCTCACCACCTGCTCTATCTGGGAATAGTAGGTAGATGCATAGTTGCTGTCCGGCTGAAGTCGGCCACTGCGTGCGAGCGCAAGAACCTTCCATTCGCCGCCAATGCTTCCAAATACGGGCGCTCCCGTAGAATAGAGATAGTCCAAAACGCTGCTGTATTGAACGGTGTAGGAAGCCGCAACGGAACCGTACCCGGGATCGGCCTTGACCGCGGCGAATAAGGGCGATGCGACAAATAAAGCTGCGAGCACAATGGCAAGAGCGCGGGCTAATTTGCCTACGGGTTTCAATAAATAGCGTTTCAAAACTGCCACCTCAATAATTTAGTATTTTTGCCGACAGATTCGGCGGGAAGGGATCGGTTTCCGGGACGACAGTTTGAGTGCCGTCCCGGAAGTTATGATGCAAATTAAGGATCAATTAAATTAGATAAGGTCGAGCGCGATACGCAGAGCGAGCAGAGCGTCATAGGTGTTCACGGTGCTGTTGCCGTCAACGTCGGCAGTCTCAAGCACGCTGCCTTCAAGAAGCTCAAGCCCCATCGCATGACGGAGAATAGTGAGCGCATCGCTGATGGAAACGCTGCCGTCCTCGTCCACGTCGCCGGGAGTGACGCCGCCGTAAAGAGCCGCCTCGAGCGCAGCAAGCGCAGCGTCAACCGCCGCTTGGTCGCTGTCGAGATCGGTGATGGTCTCAACGAAAGCAACGTATTCGTCGTGAGCCTGTCCGCCTTCTTCAACCATCGCGGAAAGCTCGGGATCGGCTGCGATCTCCGCATAGAGCGCGGTGGCCGCGTCGCGGTCGAGCAGGTAGGAGGGGTTATCGAAGGCAGGGAACATGCCCCAACCGTCGCTGATGCCAACGTCCATACCCCAGCCGTAGATGGAGTACATCCAGCGGTAAACAACGCCGTCCTCAACGGTAACGCCGTCCGCACCGACATCGGGAGCAACGTTGCCCGCAACGTTCATCCAGCCGGAATAATATGTGTATTCGGACTGGGAGAGGATGCCGTCGCCGTTTTCGGGATTGTACCAGCCGTCGCCATCGTCGTTATAGCAGCCGAAATTGTCCTCAAGCTCGGGTGCGAGATAATCGGGAACGACGATCTCCATGCCGTCGATAAGCTGCTGGCACTCAACGCCCGCGAGATAGAAGCCGTACTGCGAATTGCTGTAATCGCCGCCGACGCCAGCGGTCTCAAGCAGACGAACGGTAACGTCCGCAAGGGTCTCGCCCTCATGGAAGGGAACGAGGGTGGGCTCGATGATATAGCCCCAACCCATGACGAAAACCTCGAAATCGACCACAACGTAACCGTCGTAGCCGTCGGGTACCTCGGGAAGGGTGCGGACTGCCTCGGCCGAAACGCCGCTGAAAGCAAGGCAGAGGACGAGCGCCGCGCTCATGAGCACGGCAAAGAGCTTTTTGTAGAGTTTCATTTTACAATACCTCCGTGTATTCTCTTCAGGGTCTACAAGCCCCATGCGGCGTACGCGGAGTATCAAGCCGAAACAAAGCAAATATAAGCTCAAATTGCGATGCAAAACAGCCGCTTGCTCCAGAAAGCCGCCTTGAAGGGTCGATACGGCAGGTCTCCTGGCTCTCGGATAAACCTACTCGCTCCGCCTTCCCATGCAAAAGCAAAGTGGCAATATGGAGCTTTCGTGACCGAACACAGTAGCGGGGTCTGCTGCGGTATCGCACCGCATTCCCTATTAACCGAGGGCGTCTGATCAATGCAAAGGATATATACACTAACAAACAAGCCCTCAACGGACCGTATCTGCCTATTCAATTAATGCGAGTATATCAAAACGCGCTCACTTTGTCAATATTTAAGGTAAAAAGAGGCTCGTTATAAGCTTTGGCGCGGCTAAGGTATACAGAGCAAACACTTGACAAAATGAATTCAAAACATTATAATTAACTAAAAGGTTAAATGATGCACAAAATCAAGGAGGTGATCATATGGGACTGCAAGCCACTCTGCGGGCGATAAGCGATCCGACCCGCAGAACGATACTCAACCTTTTGAAAAAGGGCTGTCTTTCCGCAGGGGAGATAGCCGCGCATTTTGAGATGAGTCTTCCCGCGATTTCAAAGCATCTTTCCGTTTTGAAGGAGGCGGAGCTGATACGCGATCGGCGCGAAGGTAAATTCATCTATTATGAGCTGAACGCCACCGTTTTGGAGGAGGCGCTGATTTGGATCAAGGATCTGAAAGGAGAATAAAAATGAAAAACAACAGAAAGCTCTACATAATTTTGGCTGCCATTATACTCGGCTCGATCGTCGTTTCTGCGGTTTTGCTGACATTTTTGCCGGACACGGTGCCGCTCCACTATGATTTTAACGGAAACATCGACCGCTACGGCAGCAAATACGAGCTGCTGCTCTTCCCGGGCATCATGCTTTTAACGGGCGCAATTTTCCTGATCGTTGCGCTGAAGGAGCGGAAGAAGGAAGAAAAATCGAACGAAAAGCCCATACTCTATACCGGCATCGGCACCTGCCTGCCGTTTGCCGCGCTCGGCGTATATCTGATGGCTAAAAACATCAATAACACTGAGCTGATCAAGGCCGAGAGCATCATGACCTTTATCGGCGTCTTCATGGGAATAACGCTCATCATACTCGGAAACTTTATGCCCAAAGCGAGGATGAACTCCTTCTTCGGCCTGCGCACCTCATGGAGCATGAAAAACGAGCGAGTGTGGCAAAAGAGCCAGCGTTTGGGCGGGATAGCACTTGTTATCGGCGGAGTTGTGACCATCATCCTAATGATGCTCGTCAGCGGCTCCTGGTGCATAGCTGTGTTTATGGGAGTCATCACCGCTGTCTTGCTTGTCAGCATGATCGGCTCGTATCGCTATTATAAGCAGGATTCGGAGCGCGTTGATGAGCAATAATCGATAGCTTAATCAAGCATGGTATCAGCGCCGCGAAGCTTTGAATTACTCCGCGGCGCTTATCCTTTGTGGTTGATCGTATTATGGAAACCGACATTGCCAAGGGTCTTTAAACCACTTCGATATTGACGCGGCGCGCCTTCATTGATTATTGCAATCAAGGCTTTGTTGTGGTATACTGCCAAAATATAAATGTTATCTGCTGAGTATTGAAACTTGAGATTTTCCGGCAAAATCGGCTTGTTTTCTCGAGACAATCAAAAGATAGATGCAGCGGAAAACAGATATTGATAACATGATAACTTGTCTTAACGGAGGAAGAATGAGCGATAACATCGAAGTAAGCGTTATATGCAACGCTTATAATCACGAAAAGTATATAGCACAGGCACTTGAAAGCTTCATTATGCAGCGCACGAACTTCAAGTTTGAGGTACTCGTTCATGATGACGCATCAACCGACAGCACTGCGGATATAATTCGAGAATATGAAAAGAAGTATCCGGATCTCATCAAGCCTATGTATCAAACCGTAAATCAGTATTCAAACGGCGGAGCTATATCCAAGCGCTTCCAGTTGCCGCGCGCCAGGGGCAGGTATATTGCCGTTTGTGAGGGTGATGATTACTGGACCGATCCTGAAAAGCTTCAAAAGCAATATGATCAAATGGAAAAGAACCCGCAGGCCGATATGTGTACGCATTCCTCCGTGGTGGTCGATGCTCGCTCCGGCAGCGTGATTAAAAGGATCGCAAGGCGCGATCATACCTGCATCATTCCGCTTGAAGAAGTCATCGCCGGCGGCGGCTCCTTCGTTTCTACCAATTCGCTTTTTTATAGGAAAGCACTGCTCGACAACGAGCCTCCGTTCCGTCAGATACTCAGGCTCGACTACTCAATGCAGGTGCTTGGCGCCCTGCGCGGCGGAATACTCTATATAGCGGACGAAATGTCAGCCTATCGAGCCAATGTCGAGAATTCGTGGACACAGGTTTCCAGAAGCAGCAGTTTGAAAAAGAAACAGCATTTTAACAAAGTGAACCTCATGCTCAAACAGCTCGACAAGGATACAAACGGAAAATATCATTGGGTTATTTTCAAGCATAGATTAAAGAATTGGCTCAAGCAGCGCTCTCTCGGCTTTAAAGCGCTGCGCGAGAAAAAGTAAATAGCAGGAGGGCGGCAGATGCTGGCGCAAACGCAGAACTTACGTTGTATTGCAATGGCTGCCCTTGTTGTGTTATAATAATGGGCGAAATTCTGCGGTGCTCGGAGGCATTGATGAACAAAAGAATTCTTGTAACCAATAACTACAGCGAAAGCCCAAGAAAGATCGTTTTCGAGCTTGCACCCGAAGGATTCGATGTGGAAACAGTCGATGCAAACACGAAGGAAAGCTTGCTTGAAAAAGCTCCCGATACCGACTATATTCTTGCAAGCGGCAGGCTCAAGATCGATGCCAACGTGCTCGCAAACGCGCCAAAGCTCAAGATGATCCAGCGCACGGGAGTTGGTCTTGATTCTCTGGATCTAAATGAGCTGAAAGATCGCGGCATTCCTCTTTATGTCAATCAAGGCATCAATGCACAGAGCGTTGCCGAACACGCGCTTCTTTTGATGCTTGCGTGTCTTCGAAGACTCACTGTCATCGATGCGAACACCAAGCGCGGTGTTTGGAAAAAGCAGGAGCAAGGCGTTCATACGCACGAGCTCTGCGGCAAAACCGTTGGCATAATCGGCATGGGCAATATTGCAAAACGCCTTGTTGCCATGCTTCGTCCGTTCGGCGTTAAGATCAACTATTTCAATATTTTTCGCGAGGACGAGTGCTTTGAAAAAGAAAACAATATGCGCTATGTTTCGCTTGAAGAATTGCTTGCGGATTCGGACATCGTTTCGATACATTGTGCGCTGAACGATGAAACGCGCGGTCTGATCAACGCCGAACGCATAGAGCTGATGAAGCAGGGCGCTATGGTTATCAACACGGCGCGCGGCGGCATCGTGG
Source organism: Clostridia bacterium (assembly GCA_017553815.1). The sequence continues at coordinate 9,638 of JAFZJT010000098.1, read as the reverse complement.
ATGCTCATGCGCTTGCCGATGCGCTCACGAGCGGCAAACTTGCTTCTGCGGGTCTTGATGTTCACGAAAGCGAACCTTTTGATGAAAACTACCCTCTCAGCAAGCTTTCAAACGTGATCCTCACTCCGCATATTGGCGGAATAACCGAGGAATCGTTCAGTTCAATGATTCGCGATGCTTTCAGAAACATTGCGGCATTTGAAAAGGGCGATCTTGAAAGCATCGAACAATACAAGTATCTTTAATTATCAAAACACCATCATATAAAAATACGGAGGAAATACCAATGAACAGCATGGATAAGACCAGAGAATTTCTTCGCTCGATAGGCATGCCCGGCGGCGATGCCTACGATCTTCCCACTTCCGAAAAGCGTTTTAAAGACGGCGGCCAGTATCGCTTCGAGGTTCCCGGCATTCAGGGACCCAAGGTCATGAAAGCTTTGCTCGAAGCTATGGATTCCTACGGTCTTTATTTGCATCGCGTCACCCAGACTCAAGGCATCATGCGCTTGAGCGATGATGACATCGGCAAGATGGTTGAGCTGGCTCATAAGTGGGAAACCGATCTTATCCTCGCAATTGGCCCCAGAGCCACGACCGACACCTCCGCATCGGTGCATACCGAGGAGGGCGTGCGCATGGGCTACCGTCTTCGCGGACAGGAGCAGATCGTTCGAGCGATCGAAGACGTTAAGCGCGCCGCAAGGCTCGGCTGCCGCGGCTTCCTCGTATATGACGAGGGTTGCCTGTGGGTTCTCAATGAAATGAGAAAGGCGGGGGATATCCCAGATGATTGCCACTTCAAGGTATCCGCTCACGCAGGTCACGGCAACCCCTGCTCGGCAAAGCTGCTTGAGTCCGTTGGCGCCGATTCTATCAACCCCGTGCGCGATATTCAGCTTCAGATGCTTGCCGCCATGCGCCAGGCGATCGACTGCCCGATCGATATCCATACCGAGAATCCCAAGTCCACCGGCGGCTTCATTCGTCATTATGAAGTTCCCGAAATGGTCAGGATCGCAGCACCCATCTACCTTAAAACCGACGGTTCCGTCGCAGCGACCCATAGCTGGGACAGCACCGAAGATGATGCAAGAAAGCGCGCAAAGCAGTGCTGCCTTGTAAAGCGCATGCTCGATGAATACTATCCCGAGGCGGTTTGGAGCCCCAAGGGAAGCCTTAATTGACAAAACGCATAGAGCGGTTTGACCAATCAGAAATCATCAGGTGGTTTAATGATTATTTCAAAGATTCGCAAGGTAGGTGCGGCGCGTTATTTGAAGACCTCGAAACTTAACCGCCGCATAAATATGCTCAAGCGCCGCTTCAAGGGCGTTGGCTCCTATCCAAGGGTCAAGGGCGTGGTCGGCAGCAAGCAGCTTCGTTATTCCGAAGCGATCGATGAAGCGATCGAGGCGTATGTCGGCGATCGCAGCGATAGCGATAAGGCAGCTCTTCGCAGCGACATTATTCGCTGCGCCTATGAAAACGACACCACCCCTGCCGAATTCTTCATCTTCGGCTTTGAAAAGCTCTCAAAATCCGAGCGCAAGGCTTTTGTATCGAGGAATGAGAAGGACACCGTTATGATGCACAACGTGAGCATGGCGGATTATAAGCTTCTCCACGATAAATACAGCTTCTTTAAGCGCTTTCGCGAGTATTTCAAGCGCGACGTATGCCTTTTAGACAGTTCGGCATCAAACGATGACTTCATTGAATTCTGCCGCAAACACAGAGAATACATCGCCAAGCTTGAAAGCGGAAAGATGGGCGTTGGAACAACGATCAGAAAGCACGATGGCAGCGAAGAAGCCATTCGCGGCGAGATCGAGTTTCTAAGCTCATCCGGTGATAAATGGATCATCGAGGAACTGATACAGCAGGATCCGAGAATGGGGGCTTTGCACCCCGAATCCGTAAATACGATCCGCATTTGCTCAAGGTTTGAAAACGGACACGCCGTTGTGTTTGAATCGTTCGTTCGTATGGGGCAGGGCGGTTCCTCCGTTGACAACATCTGCAGCGGCGGTCTGACCGCGCAGGTGGACGGTAAAACCGGCATCGTAATAGGCGATGCATTCGATAGAATGTGCAATTTTTACAAAGACCACCCTTCAACCGGGGTTATCGTCAAAGGCTTTGCCATACCCGATTGGGACGGTCTTCTGAAAATGCTCGATCAGATACAGAGTAAGATCCCGGATTATCCATACGTCGGTTGGGACTTTGCGTTTTCCGACAAAGGCTGGGTCATCGTTGAGGGCAACTGGGGCAATTTCATAACCCAGTATCTAAAGCGCGGCATCAGAGCAGAATTTGAGAAATGCTTTAAGAAGCATTGAACGCATACGCCACTCGCCGACATGCCTTAATGCATGCGCATCAGAACCGCTCAATGTGTTTGGAGTGATAATATGAATGAAACCGAATTGATCATTGAACTGATCAAAGAACTGAAGGCGGAACCCATGCCGGAGCAGATCAGCTCTTGTTTAAAGGCATGCCTGCTCGATTATATCGGCGTTGCGCTTGCAGGTTCGCATGAGCTTAAAGAGAAAATCTCCGCTTTCCTCGATAAAATGCCCGATGGATCCTGCGCTTCCCCGGTTATCGGAATTGACAGAAGCACAAGCATGGAGAATGCTGCGCTTCTAAACGGCATTTCGGCGCACTATTACGATCTTGACGACGGCAGCAGATTCGGCATGATACATCTCGGAGCGCCGATCTTTTCAACGCTCATTTCGCTGTATAACCATGCCTTCAACGATGCGTCGCTCTTCCTTCGCGCTGCGCTTGTCGGCTATGAGGTCGCACTCAGGCTTTCATCGGCAATGCAGCCCGGGCACAAAAAGAAGGGGCTTCACGCCACCGGCACCTGCGGCTGTATCGGAGCTGCGGCTGCGGCATCCGTTGCGCTCGATCTCGACGAAGAAAGCATAAAGAACACGATCGCTGCCGCTGCGGCAAGCGCATCCGGTCTTCTTGAGATGATCGAAGACGTTTCGCAGCTCAAGCCTTTCAATGCAGGCAAAGCAGCTCAAAACGCTGTAACCGCCGCACTTATCGGTGCAAGCGGCTTCTGCGGTCCGCATGATCCAATCGGCGGAAAACGCGGATTTTTAAAAGTTCTTTCCGACTCGTTTAATCCTGAGTTTTTCAACCGCGAAGGCGATAAGAAGTATTCGATCCTCGGCATATACAGAAAACCCTATGCTTCATGCAGGCACTGCCATTCTTCTGTTGAAGCGGCGCTTGAGCTTGGGCAGGGGATCGAGCCGGAGAATATCGAATCGATCCACGTTTCAACCTATTCTCTTGCCGTTTTCGGACACGACCACACCGATATTCCGAGCGTTGGCGCGGCAAAGATGAGCATACCGTACAGCGTTGCTTCCGCGATCTGTCTCGGCACTGCCGGAATGGAAGCCATGTCCGAGGAGGCAATCTCGGATCCCGCTATAATAAGCCTTACCAAACGCGTTTCGGTTTCCGAAGAACCGGAGTTTTCAGCACTTGTCCCCGGCAAGCGAATTGCGGAGCTTGAAATAACGCTTAAAAACAGCGAAAAGCTGTCAAAGCGCGTTATCTACCCCAAGGGCGAGCCCGAAAACCCGATGAGCAGGGATGAGCTTGAGCTTAAGTTCCGCCAGCTCGCTCAACATGCCCGTAAAAACAAACAGTACTGCAGCGAGATCATTGAGCTTGTTGATTCCATCGATACCGACTGCGGCTCAATTAAAAAGCTTATTAAAATGCTTTGAGGTATAAAATGAAAACTGCTATCGTTCTTGGCGGCACCGTTCCGCATATCGATCTTATCTGTCAGCTCAAGGAGCGCGGGTTTCACACCGTGCTTGTAGATTACGGCACCAATCCTCCTGCGAAACAATATGCCGCTGAGCATATCATCGAAAGCACTCTCGATAAGGAAGCCGTGCTCAAAATCGCAGCCGAGCGCAAGGCGGATCTTGTGATCAGCACAAGCGTTGATCAGGCAAACGTTGTATGCTGCTTCGTTGCCGAGAAGCTCGGATTGCCTCATCCTTACAGCTATGAAACCGCTCTTGATGTGACTGACAAGGTTCGCATGAAGGCAATAATGCATGCAAACGGCATCAAAACATCGCGGCATATAAGCGTTTCCGAGTTTTCGCAGCTTGAAAATGCCGAGCTTTGCTTCCCCATAATGATCAAGCCTGCGGACAGCAATTCCGCCAAGGGCGTTAAAAAGGTCGAAAACATTGCGGAAGCCGAAGCGGCATTTGAGCTTGCAAAGCGCTTCAGCCGCAACGGCATGGTTATTGCAGAAGAGTTCGTCAGCGGTCCCGAGATCAGTGCATACGGCTATGTTGTCAACAACGAGCCCCATGTAATAATGATCCAGGAAAGGATAAGCACCTATGACGGCGATGATAAGGTGATCAAATGCTACGCCTCGATCGCCCCTGCGAGGATCTCCGAAAAGGCAAAGGAGAATGCGGCAGCAACCTTGATGCAGATTGCCGATGCATTCAAGCTCGACAACACTCCGCTGTTTTTCCAGGGCATCGTTAAGGGTGACGACATCTCCGTAATCGAGTTTGCTCCGAGAACCGGCGGCGGAATAAGCACTCAAACCATGAAAAAAGCGGCGGACTTCGATTTTATTTCCGCCTCCATAGATTCATGGCTCGGTCTTGTTCCTGATTTTTCCAAAGCACATAAAGTGGACAGGATCTATGCAGTAAATCAGGTCTATGCCAACACAGGCGTTATAGGCGAGATCAATGGATGCGAAGACCTCGTTTCCGGCGGCATCGCGGATATTGTTTCATTCTATCGCAGCGTCCATTCCAAAACCGATGCTTCGAGCGCCGGCTCCAGCCGCGTTTTGGTAATGGTGGTCAGCGGCGACAGCGAGAAGCAGATCAAGGACAAGGTTTCCGCCGCTTTCAGTAGCATTGATGTGATCGATGAAAACGGCAGCAGTATGATCAGAAAGGATCTCAATCTTGCAGACATCGAGTTTGCAAATGTAAAATAAACTGAGCATGACGAGGGGAGACGCAATGCGGCATAAATTCATTCGACATCGCCAAAATCTGTAATTTAGCCGCCGCAGTTCGATAATAACACCAAGCATTTGGAGGTATGATTATGAGTATTGAAAAGACCAGGCAGAGAAACTATGCATTGGATTTCGCCAAGGGCATAGCCTGCATTCTCGTCGTGTTTATGCACTGCGAATTCCCTTGGGTATTCGGCATTTTAATTCAATCCGTATCAAGGTTCTGCGTTCCGTTCTTCTTCATGGTGAGCGGCTATTTCTGCTATGATCCGAATAAACCCACGGATTACGGCAGGAAGATCAAGCATATCGCGATAACAACGCTCTTGCTCACCGCTCTGTATTTCATACTGACTCCGATCTATTCGACCTCAAAATTTGAGATCACGCTGCCTCGCGTGGTGGATTGGGTCGTATTCAATCGCCCGTTCTATATCGCATCTCAGCTTTGGTTCCTATATGCGCTGCTCTATGACTATATCATCTTTGCACTCGTTGAAAAATTCGGTCTTAGGCGCATAGCATACTTCGCAATGTTCGCGCTCGCAGGCGCCTATATTCTTCTGGCGCAGGGCGCGCATATTGCGCATATAAGCGTTGATAAGCTCTATTACCGAAACTTCCTTGTGCTTGGCTTCCCGTTCTTCACATTCGGCTTCTATCTGCACGAGAAGCAGGACGGCATCAATATCTCAAACACCGCTCTTATTGCCGCGCTCATCATTTCAACCGTGCTTTGCCCCGTTGAAAGGCTTGTTCTCGGCAGGGATTTCGGCGTCAACATAGTTTCGTTTGTGCAGGTCGCAGCGCTGTTCGTGCTTTGCATAAAGAATCCTTCCTTTGGTAATGACAAAAACCATATATATATATATAAATTGGGCAAGGATTACTCAATGCTGGTGTATTTCTTCCATCCTGCGATCTGGCATCTGCTTGATAAACTTTACAAGGCGATCGGCATCTACGGCAAAACCGCCTTTATGTACGTTCGCCCTGTGATCCTCGTTTTCGTGACCATTCTCGCTGCCATCGTCTATTTGGCGGTGAAAAACCTTATATTCAATAAAAATAAAGCAAGGAACGCATAAAAGTATGGATCTTAAAACTCCGATGTCCGATGAAGCGATCGCAGCTTTGAAGGTGGGCGATACCGTTACGATCTCAGGCTACATTCTCTGCGGTCGCGACGCCGTGCTTCCCAAGATCATCAAGATGATCGAGGACGGCACGGTGGGCGAGCTTGGTGTGGATCTTCGCGGCCAGGTGATCTTCCACACGGCTGTCAGCCCCTCCGGCGTCGGCCCCACTTCCAGCAACAAGCTTGAGATAGAAGCGAGCATCGCTCCGCTCTCCGCCGCAGGCATAAAACTGCATCTTGGCAAGGGCAGACTGCGCGATGAAACCGTCAAAGCGCTTGATGAACACAACTCGGTCTATGCCGTGATACCGCCCGTTACGGCGCTGCTCTGCTCAAAGACCACCGAGGAAAAGGTCGTTGCATTCCCCGAACTCGGCATGGAAGCTTTACATCTGATCAAGGTCGACAGGTATCCTGCCATAATCGGAGCCGCACACGGAAGGAGCATCTATGACTAAAACATACGAACAGATAGTTGACCTTGTTGCAAACACGCTTGTTGAAGCAGGCTCAACTTTCCGCGACGATAAAAAAGCGGCGTATCGCCGCGCCATTGAAAAAGAAAGCAGCGAACGCGCAAAATGGGTGCTTGAAACCATACTCGAAAACGCCGAAGCCGCCGAGAAGAACCGCAGTCCGCTCTGCGATGATACCGGCATACCGCATCTCGTGCTTGAGATCGGTGAGAATCAAGCGATCAGCGGCAAAACGCTCGATGCCATCAAAGAGGGAGTTAAGCAGGGTCTCAGAAAGCTCCCCGGCAGACCCATGGGAATAATGGGGAATGACTCTATGCGCATCGATCAGTCCGGCGGTCTTGATCCCGACAGCGCCGGCGTGGAACCAGCTCCGATACTTCTGAGGAGATGCAAGGAAGATGTTATCCGTCTTCATATCCTCATGTTTGGCGGCGGCCCTGCCATAAGAGGCAAGACCTATCGCATTTTCCACAAGCACAGCACCGCCGTTGTGCTCGATGAGATCGTGAACTGGGCGCAGGAAGCCGTGGCACAGCTCGGCTGTTCGCCCTGCACTCTCGCAGTAGGCATCGGCAGAAGCCATTTTGAAGCGGCTTCGATGATGCTTCAGGCGCAGACCGACGGCGATTATGGTGTTCAGAGCGACATGGAGAGGGAGATTACCGAGCGCGTAAACGCCGCAAACATCGGTCCTCTCGGGCTCAAGGGCGACACAAGCGTCATCGCCACCTTTATGAAGGTCGGCCCTCAGCGTGCAAGCGGAGTTCGCGTGGTTTGCTTAAGACCCACCTGCTGTTTCGAGCCGAGGATCGCAACGGTCGAGCTTTGATCGCGATCATTGCAAAAACCTGGCGCAGTATCGTTTTGATCATCAACTACGCCTCAAACCGACTGAAAGGAAAGAACAGTTATGCTGAAGTTTAAGATCATGGAGAAGCTCACCTCGAGGCTCGACTCGATCTACGTAAACGTTTCGATGCAAAGAATGACCGAGAAGAAAGCGGAATATGCCAAAAAGCGCATCAAGATGATCGACGGCGGCTACAACGGAAGCCGCAGCGAGTTCAACAGCGTTGTTCGCGCCTATTGGAAGAAATACGGCATCAAGCCCGATAAGTTTTGGTACGATATCTATTGCAACGGCAAGGAAGCCTACGATCCCCGTTATATTACCGATGCCGTGTATTACCGCAATATCGTTCCTTATTTCAACAAGATGATGATGAGGCGCGCCTATACCGATAAATCCATGTACAGCCGTCTTATCTCGGATATCAAGCTCCCCAAAACAGTTGTTAAAAACATCGGCGGCTATTATTTCGACGGCGATGGCGACAATCCCATCTCCTTTGAAGATGCGGTTAAGCTGTGCGAAAACGAAGAGCATCTGATCATCAAGCCCTCGGTGTACAGCGGCTGCGGCAAGGGTATCACTTTCTACGATAAAAACCGCGAGGGTCAGCAGAGCATCGATTCGATGTTCAAAGAATTCAAGCGCGGCTTCGTTGCCCAAAGGCTCGTTGAGCAGCACCCCGATCTTGCGGCGGTTAATTCAAGCTCTCTCAACACCATTCGCGTTGTCACCTTTAAGTTTAAGGGCGAGACACACGTGCTTTCAACTCTGCTTCGAATGGGCGGCGTCGGCTCACGCGTGGACAATATTTCCGCTGGCGGCATATCCTGCGTTATAAAGCCCGACGGCTGGCTTGCGGATCGTTCCGTCACCAGAAAATCCGAGTGGTCCGATGAGCATCCCGGCGGCGTTAAATTCAGGGATATCCACGTGCCCAATTTCGATAAAGTTATCGAAACCGCCAAAAGAACCCATGCTCAGCTTCCGTACTTCGATTTGATCGGTTGGGATTTTGCGGTGGATAAAGACGGGGATCCAGTCATGATCGAGTTCAACGTCATGCCCGAATCCAATCAGATAAGCTGCGGCCCCACCTTCGGCGATCTCACCGACGAGGTGCTCGACGAAGTTTTTCTGAAGAAAAGCAACCTTTAACGCACCGTAACGGCGCATGATATGCACAGGATCGCATCTTGGCGCATATCTATGCTGCGACATTTGTTAACCCTGTAAAAACCGGAGGCAACAATGAATAAACTCAAGAAAAAATACCTCGCCATTCGCAACCGCCGTGTTGAAGCCGCGGAAAGGAAAACGCATCACGAACTCGTGAACGCCACGCTGGACGATCAGGCGTATTCGCGCGTTAAAAAGATCGGCGGCGGATACAACGGAAGTAAGCGTGAATTTGACGAAGTCGTTCTCAAATACTGGAGCAAATACGGCGTCAAGCCCAAAAAATTCTACTTTGATCTGTATTGCGACGGTAAAGAGGCATATGATCCTCGCTATATCCCCGATCCCGTTTGGAAAGGGAATATGATAGAGTATTTCAACAACAGAAATTGGCGCAGCGTTGTCAGCGACAAGGGTCTGACCGGACGCATGCTTCCCACGTCAAAGCGCCCCGATACGATCGTCAAGAACATGAACGGCTATTACTATAACGGCGACGGCGATGAGTCCATCACCATGGAAGAGGCGATCGATCTTTGCAAAAATGAGGAACATCTCATAATAAAGCCCAGCTTTCTTTCCAAGGGCAAGGGCATAACCTTCTACGATCGCGACAGCAGCGACAGGATCGACCTTGAAAAAACATTCAAGAATCTCGATGCCAACTTCATCGTTCAGCGCATCGTCAAGCAGCACCCCGATCTCAAGAGGCTGAACGAAAGCTCTCTCAACACGATCCGCATCATCTCATTCCGTTTCAAGGGAGAGGTCTATATCCTTTCGGCGCTTCTTCGCATGGGCAGCGCCGGCGCCCGCATCGACAATGTTTCCGCAGGCGGCAGCGCGGTACCTATCAAGTCCGACGGCAGTCTTTATGAAAAATCCGTCAACCGCAAATCGAATTGGACCACCGAGACCCCGAACGGCATCAAATATG
>JAFZJT010000097.1 GCA_017553815.1 Clostridia bacterium | reverse complement strand
TTTTATTTAAGGCAGCGGGCGCTCCGTTTTGAGCGCATCCGTGAAGGGAGGAACTACACCTGAAGACCCCTTTCGAGAACGCCGTCCTTCATCATAAACACCTCGTCGGTCTCGGCGGCGATCTCCAGATCGTGAGTAACGGCGTCACGATAGCGCCAAGCGGTCGACAAGCCTTTCTTCGGTTTGACCGTTTTCGTTTGAGCGAAGCAGTTCGTCCATCAGGGTTTCAAAATCAGGCGTGCAGGGAAGGAATGCGCTGTTTCCGCATTGTTTCCATTCATTGATGAACGCCTTAAGGCAGCTTCTCAAGCCGGAATCCATATCAAGATAGTCAACGTGACCGTAGAGGGTCTCGGCAAGGGAGTTGTTGAAGGAGCGGTCGAACAGGCGGTCGTATTTTGTGTTGTACCCGCCCTCAAACAGGGCTTCGACAGCTTCCATAGCCTGCCCGTGCGCGGTATAGATTTCCGCGTCCTTACCGGTCTCCGCCTTGATGACCTCGGAATACAGTTTGAGAATGCTTCGCCAAGTCAGGGTCTCCTCGGAAGTGATATGGACGGCTCCGTTAAGCGGCTTGCTTCCCGCCACCCTGGCAAGAACGCGCGCAACGTCGTTTCCCCAGGTGAGCGTCGTCGCTCTGTCCAGTATTTCAGCCCGAATAACGAGAGGCTTATCGTTCAGGACTCGGTACAGCCAATCCTCTTTCTCGTATACTCCGAGCTGCAGCCTGCCGTCGCTGTAAGTAATATACGGCCTGACTATCGTGTAATTTGAGAACCCGCTGGTCTTCAGCATGTTCTCCTGCCTTGCCTTTCTCAACGCATACCTTTGCGTTTGAAGGAACGCGAGATCCGCCGTCGTGTCCAGCAATCTCGGCGCGTCTTCCCGAATGGGCTCGGCGCAATCATCGTAAACACGGCAGGAGCTTAAAAACACGTAATGGTCAGTATGGCTCAACAGCTCCTTATGGCACAGGGAAAACTCATCGTATCCATAATTCATGAAGTCCACGATAACGTCAAAGCGGGCATTCGCAAACAAGCCGCTCATGAACTCGCGGTCGCGAGCGTTGCCCTTTATGTATTTGACGGATCCGCAGTCCTCTCGGGCGCTTCTGCTGGTAACAAAAACTTCCCAGCTGCTGTCTTTGGCAAGAATATCAACGAGGTATTTCCCCATTGCGCCCGTGCCGCCGAGAATCAAAACTGTTTTCATGGATCATTCCTCAATTATGGGCTTAATGCATTTTTCAAGATGGCGATAAACCGAAAGCAGGAATTCGCCGTCCTTTTTCATTTTGGTGAATACTTCGAGAACGACCGGCTTTTCGCGATCCGTGGAAACGAAGGCGGGAAGCGCCTCGGCAAGCTCGCTCTTGTTGCTCGCGCTTATGTATTCGTAGCCCATGGATTCCATCCAGCCCTTAACAGACCTGTCGTGAGCGCAGCCGATATGCCAGTCGATCGACGGGATCGCATTGCTGTCGGGCATGATGTGGAACTCGGCGCCGCCGCCGTTGTTGACAACGAGTATGCGCACGTTGCTCTTCCGGTGCTTGATCGCGGCAGCATTCATGCCGTAGAAGAAGCTCAAGTCTCCGATGAGCAGGAAGGCCAACTCGTCCGTAACGGCAGCATGCCCCATGAAGGTCGGCAAACAGCCGTCGATGCCGAAAGCATTTACGTTGCTGTAGCAAGTAACCGATTTATCAAGCTTAAAGAACTGCATCAGCCTTGTGGAATTCAGTATCGCCGTATGCAGGATGGAGTTGTTGGGGATGAACTTGCTGAACTCGCTGGCAACGTAGAAATTGGTGAAATCCAGCTCGGGCAGCTCCAACGCGTTTTCAAGCCTTCTCCATTTTTCCAAATAGGCGCTGTTGCTTGATTTGGGAGCGAAGCGGCTCAATTCCTTGAAGAAGGTCAGCGGCGTGCAGTCAAAGAGCGCGCTTTGGCATTTGAAAACGTCGCGAACGATCCCCTCGGCATCTATCGACCAATGCGATATCTTCTCCCTGTGGGCGCGCAGAAGGTCTTTGATGCGCTCCTGGAAATTGGCGCCGAAGGAGATAACAATATCGGGAACGTAGTTAGCGATCGTTTTTGCGTTCAGAGCTTTTCCGACGCCCTCGGCAAAGATCATTTCATCGCATCTGAAGTTTGAAAGATTATCCGCAAGAACGGGGATACGGTAGGCGGCGCAAAACGCGCGAATGGCCTCCTGGGTCTCTTCGTTCAGAGGGATGGTCTGACCCATGACGATCAATGCGTTTTTGCCCGAAAGCCCGGCGGCATAAGCCTTGAACTTTTCAACGTCGTCCTGGGCAATATAGTCGATAACGTTAACTCTTTCGATCGTGTCCTTGTTTATGCTCTCGCTGACGAGCTTGTTTTGGTCGCCGATAAGCGGGATATTGATATGAACGGGACCGTCCTGACGGCGGCGCATGGCAATCAGAGCCTCGTTGATAAGGCGCTGGCAATACCAAATATCGTCCTCGTCCTTTATGAGCGGAAGCGTTACGGTTTTCTTTACAACGCTTGGGAAGATCGAGGGCTGGTCGATCTTTTGGGTCTCGATCTGGTGGAGCAGGTATGGGCTTCTGTCAAAGGTCAAGACCACGAGGGGGCTGTGGGAATAGAATGCCTCGGTAACGCCGGTAAGGTAGTTGGAGGCGGCCGTTCCGCTCGTGCACGCAATGGCGACGGGCTCGTTAAGCTGCTGACTTATGCCGAGCGCGAAAAACGCGGCGTTTCTTTCGTCCACGACCGAGTAACACTCGAAGCGGGGATCGTTCTCGACCGCCGTAACAAAGGGTATGTTTCTCGATCCGGATGAAAGAACAAGTTTCTTTATTCCAAACCTTGAAAGCAGATTCATAAGAATATCGTTTGTAACGTATTTGGGCATAGTGCTCTCCTTATAATTAGTTTTGTTTGGTTGAATTATCGGTTTTTCTGAAGCCTGTTGCAGAAAGCATGCGCTTAAAGCAGCTCCAATTCCGTTTTCAGGAAATTGAACGACGGCTTTCTGTAACTATCAATGCGCTCATGCACTGCGTCGTAGTCGATCTCCTCGAACGACTCCTCGCCCGACACGAGCATTCGGTCGGAAAGACCCATAAGTGCCAAGAGCTCTTCGATCTTGTTGTCGCATTGTTCTCTGGAGAAGATCACAAACGGACGCCTGAACTGAACGCTCATTATCATTCCGTGGAACGAATTTGTTACAACGTACTCTGCGTTCTTAACAAGGGAGAGAAAGTCCTCCACTCCGGCATCGTACTTCATTATGTGTCCCCGTTCAGCATTCGTTGCGCGAAGGCTTATATCGATTATCCGCCAACCGTTTTGCGCCGCAAGCTTTTCCGCATATGCCTCCATCCTGGGGGAATACCTTCTTGCATACATCAGCAGATATTTTTCGCGCTTCTCGCATTCGGCGGTGATCGGCTCGTAGTCCTCAGCGGTAAGCAAAAGCGTCGGGTCGATCGTTCTTCTGACGGGGGCATCGGTGTGCGCCGCCAGATACGGGATCATTTGATACTCCCTTATGCCGAGCGCCTTGAAGTTTTGAAGCCTCTCGTTTAGGATAGGATACGTTTCGGGAGTAAAATGAGGATCGCCAAAGCTCGCGGCATAGGAAACCGAGTGGCCGCGCATGACCGAATAGTTCGCATAATAACCGTCGTCAAAGCCGAATTCATCGGGGCAGAATATCGTGTCGCTTCCGCAAACAAAACCGTCCAGATTTTCGACCTGAACGATGTCGTTGAAGTTGGCGGAGGTATAGGCGCCCTCCGTCCTGTCAAAATACTGACGGTAGAACCTATCGAACTCTTCGTAATTTCGGCGAATTGCCGGCATCGTCAATTCCACCATGCGCTTGGATTCGGCATCCTTGTCCCACATATTGCCGAAGGGATCCAGCGGATTCTTATCCGCAAGAATATCGGGGCAATAATCAACGAGAACCGGGGTGTATCCAAGCTTTTTGATCGCTTGATGAAGCGCCCAGGTCTGAAGAGCGGATCCGTAGTTTGTAAAATTACAGTAGATGTTATATGATACTGTGCCGATTCTTTTCATGACTTTTCGCAACCTCGCAAAAGACTCTTCGAACGATCAGCGGTAACCGCGTCGTTCGGGCTTGACCTTTCCGTTATTCGGGAGCAAACCGGAGTACGCATTTCCGCTTCGGTGACAGGGATCATTCCGCTTTCACTCAAGTGAAGCCGCGATCCCGTAAGTTTCGGGACCGGGCATGGGCAGCTCCAGCGGATAACTTAATACAGTTTATCACACAGACGCCGTTCTTGCAACCCTTTAATGCATTATATGATTGCATTTTTTGATAAGGATCCTCGAGTGGCGCGCATGTTTGACAGCCGTGCGCCCAGTACCGGCGATATAATACAATATATCGCCATGCCCGATTCGATGGTCAAAAAGATGATCGACGACGCGCAGAAGCGAGCTGAAACCATCAAAAAAGAGACGCTGCTTGAGGCGAAAGAATAGGTCTGCCGCATCAAGAGCGAAAACGAACGAGAGAACAAGGAACGCAGGAAGGAGATGCAGCGCGCCGAAAGCCGCCTGCAGCAAAGGGAAGAGAGCTTCGACAAGAAGCAGAAAGGTCTTGAACAGCGCGAAAACCAGTTCAACAAGCGATTGAAGACCATCGACGCGAAGGAAGCCGAGATAGAGCAGCTCTATGAGCAAAAGAAATCCGTGCGCGAGCGCGGCAACAACTTCTCGGCGGGACAGAGGCAGCTTTTGAGTTTTGCCCGAACGATCATCCATAAACCCTCGGTCATGATACTCGACGAAGCCACAGCGAACATCGATACCGAGACCGAGGTGCTGATACAGGATTCGCTTGAAAAACTGATGAATATCGGCACTATGCTCATCGTCGCACACAGGCTTTCGACGATACAGCACGCGGACAATATCATCGTGCTCTCAAAAGGCGAGATCGTGGAACAGGGCAACCACCGCGAACTGCTCGAGAAGAAGGGCAGGTATTTTGATCTGTATACCCTTCAGTACGAAAAAGAAAGGCTCAACAAAGCAAATTAAGACAAAAATGCCGCCGCGCAAGGCGCGAAATGTTCTGCCGAAACCGCAGTTATAAAGCAAAGAGCCGAGAATGCCACGGGTATTCTCGGCTCTTATTTTATTTAAGGCAGCGGGCGCTCCGTTTTGAGCGCATCCGTGAAGGGAGGAACTACACCTGAAGACCCCTTTCGAGAACGCCGTCCTTCATCATAAACACCTCGTCGGTCTCGGCGGCGATCTC
>JAFZJT010000096.1 GCA_017553815.1 Clostridia bacterium | reverse complement strand
CTACGCGCTCGGAACGGTCTGGCTCTGTCTCTGCCTCAAGCTCGAGCTTTCATCCGCTCTCTCCATTGCGGTGATGCCGTTTTTGCCGTTCGACGCCGTAAAGCTCGCGCTCGCGGTTATAATCGGAAGGGCGGCCGGGAAGAGGCTCAACTTCTTAAAACTAAACGGGCGCTCTACTTAAAACGATATACAAAAAATTGATAAATCTGACATATTTAGTAATCGAACATGAATCGCTGTTTTGCCGTATCCATCCACAACATAGTGTGGTCGGCAATAGTGCGCACCGCGAACATACGATTATTGTAATATGAATTGCGTTGAACCTCAAGAAATTATTGGAACTCAGATTGAACTGATTCGCCTTATTCTCAGAAAGTAGTTATTGAGCCGAATTTCTCTTACAATCCAAATAAATGGAAGATAAGATCTCGGCTCCGTGGAAGAATGTCCGTGAACCCAATACGCCATGCTTGCTGCCATGCTTTTGCCAAAATTTAGATCCATGTATATACATTTTTAAGTTGTTAATATGCTTGACATGCGTATGTTAGATAGTTATAATAATACAAGATACTTATTGTCGAATCATATAATGATTACATGTGATTCGCGATGTTTCAGGTAGCAAGCCCTTGCCTGCGTATGGATGGTTGACCGAGAGTTCCCGACCGTGCGTATTTTGTTGTATCATCTTTTGCGGATAGGGGCAGGCGTAAAGCAAAACTTTATGGTTCAGGAAGTATTTTATCAAGGAGGTTTCATAAATGAAGAAAGCAATGAAAACATTTATCGCTCGCAGCAAGTCGCTGCTTGCGCTGATCCTCACTATTTTACTCACTTTCGGCATAGTTCATTCTTCACTCAGCGCGCTTGCGGAAACAGGATCCGGAGGCAAGGCTCTTCTCGAAGAAGCGCAGAAATCCACCGTTACCGACGGCTATTACGATTATGACGGCGTTTTCCATCCCGTGGAAGGCGTTGAACAGGGCGAGACGGATACGGATTTTACCGCCAAGATGCCCATCGCGACTATCTTCATCATCTGATGATTCCATTATACAGGATTTGGTGTCATCTTGGAAGTAGAAATGCAGAATTATCAGCGTTTCCTTAGACAATGCAAAAACGAGCGGAGCTTACGGAAGGCGGATCTTCGCCCGATTTAAAGCTGTTTATTATAATCTTAGGAGGTTTAAACGATGAAGGATACTTTTGCAAAAGCACGGCGTTTCGCTGCGGAGCTTCTTTCCGCGCGCGGAATGAAAGCGGCGCTTGCGCTGCTGCTTGCCGTGGTGATGTCGTTCGGGGCTTTTCCGGCAGGGCGGATATTCGCCGACGGAAGCGTCGGTAAAGCGCCTGCCGCGGTCGAACCCGCAAAGGGCACGGGCCCAAGAAACGGCACCATCGACGGCTGCGTTTACTGGTGGCTCGAAAATAACGGCACTTTGAAGATCAGGCTGCTGAACAGCGTTACCGCCGATGATGGGCGTATTGGCTTCGGTTATCAGACCGACAGCGCTAATAATAACAACAACGAAACAGGCAATATAAATAAGAAGACCGAGCGCATCAACAGTGAGGATTGGCCGTGGCACGGCCGCAGGGACGAGATAACCAGCGTCGTCTTCCTTGAAAACAGTAATGGGCTCAAGGTCGGCTTCCATCTTTGGTCCAACAGCGGAAGCGGCCGCTCGGAGAACAGGATGTTTGCGGATTGCCCGAATCTTACAAGCGTTGATCTTTCGGGGCTTGACACCGCGAATGCGGGCGCTCTTGCAAGTATGTTCAGAAACTGCACCAGCCTCACCGAGGTGAACTTGGGCAACTTCACGACGGACAGCAAGATGAAGAATCTGCAGAGTATGTTCAACGGTTGCACCGCGCTCACAAAGGTGACGCTTCCTTCAAGCGAGTTCGTTCTTGCGAATGATGCGGAGACCTCGTTCATGTTCGAGAACTGCACCTCGCTTTCAACCATCGAAAATCTCGAAAATCTCAAAGTGACCGGAGTCAAGAACATGAAGGGCATGTTCAAGAACTGCGACGCACTTACAACGCTTAATCTCAGCTCCTTCGGCACGCTGGAGCGCATACTCAGCATGGATCAGCTCGTTTACGGCTGCGACAGCCTTGAAACGCTTTTCCTTGATAATATGGACAACTCCCGTATCGGGTCCACAAGCAATCTGCACAGCGTTTCCGACCCTTACCCGGCAACGGACGGACGCAGTTGGTTCGACGTTGGCGCGCGTGAATACGGCCGCGATCTCGGCCTGATGTACTGTCCGAATATCAAGACCGTTTCTGCGAACAACTCCAAGATTTGGATGGTCAAGGATAATACCGGTTTGCCGGGAAACGAGTATTTCAACGTATCCTCCAGCGGCAACATTCTCTGGTGGTGGATGGGTAACGCTTGGTGGGAGAGCGACAGCGAATCCCATCATAACAACGGCTTGCAGCTTGAGTTCACCTCCCAGGTGAGCGGAAAAACCTACACGCTCAACAAGCGCGACTATGTTGACCTTATCGCGGATCGCGACGGTGTGGACGGGCACCAGACTCCGGGCGTAAGCACGCTTCCCGATGCCGAAACGAATATCAACATCAAGGACGGCGACCTCAATCCCCACGGCGCGGGCTTCCTTGCCCCCGGCGTTTACACGAAGCTTACTACTCCGTGGGATCAGAAGCAACTCTATATGCCGTACACCGAGTACCGTATCTCCTATATCGGCAGCGTGCCCTATTCCGTTTTCGTAAACGGCAGCAGGCTGGATTTCGGTTCGGCTTCTTCAGTGCAGTACGGTGAGCTGATCTTTATCAAGGGCAGCAACAACAGCTTTTATATCAACACCGTAAAACAGCATCACGATGCTTGGACGGCGAACGGCAGTTCATATGAGATCGTCTGCGGCGAGAACGGCAACCCGACTATCGATATCGTATACCATCGCGCCGTAGCGGACAATGCGTATGATGACGGTGACGTGGCCGCTCCCCCTCGGAAGGACGTAATGATAAGCATCGACAAGATAACCTTCAAGGATCTTAACAATATACCGATGTGGAACGATCTCTACGGCGGCATCGACAGGATAAACGACAGCAACAATTACGTTGACAGGGATGGTGCGGGCGAGTATTACCGCTCCGTGCTTTCGGTTAAGAAGGACGGCGTTCATCTGTATAACTATTTAAATATAAACGCTCCCGAAACACTCACCGAGAATGCCACAAGAGCGCTCAGCGGCGGCGCGGGCACCAATATCGATTTCAACGTTACGCTGATCGAATCCATCGGTGAGAACGCAGAAGCTATCAGCGCTGAAACCTTGCAAAAGGTAGAGGGCTCTGATTTCGCGTTCTATGTAGACGATCTGGACGTTCCGTACCTTCAGGATTACAACAGACCTTATCCGCAGGACGCCAGCTTCGACTATCTGCCTGAGCAGAACGTTACCTACGGCGTCGGCGGCGAGGGCTTCGTTCTCGGTTCGGGCAACAGGCTCAATACCGTCACCTTCTCTGGGCATACGGGGCTTGCGCTTGTAAATAACACGCGCGCAGGCGAAGCGAACTACGTTGTATCCACCGGCTCGGATCCCGATACCGCATGGTCGGAATTCGCGGTGGTTGCGGATTCCGCAGGCAGCCATTACACATGGACCGGCGGCGTTGGCTGCACCACCTATGCCCTTAGGAATACCCCGAGGGTGCATAAGCAGGAGCACTACATCGTTTACGATTTCAGCAACCGTATCGGGCATTCCATCACTGCCGAGATTCCCGCGTATGCTGAGGCTGTGGACACCGTTATCAGCGATAAGTTTGCGCGTATAATCCCCGATATTGCAAATGATACGGTTAATATAGATATCAAGGAAATCAGCAGCGAGATCGCCACGGTAGGTCTGCTTCTCAAGTGTGACCTTAACCATCCTGCCAATACAAAGGGAATAGACTATGAATGGCTCAACATCAAGGTGATCCCCGCCACGAACGTACACTATGAGGAGAGCTATCTTAGTTATACCGACGGCAAGGATTCCGGCGGCAACTCATATGCCGCATGGGCGCCCGAGGGCAGCGCGATCAACCCCGTTTACGATGTAACCAACGACACGATGATCGGCAACGGCGCGGCGCGCCAGTCCGATGCGAACACGGTTTACGGCCACGATGCCAGCTATGCCGGACAGGCAAATATGGACAGCAACGGCAGAAGTATGCATATTCATCTCGGTCAAACTGCGTTCGACGCGGTCAAGGCGGGCGGATCATGGCCCACCGCAAAGTTCACATTCACCGGCACGGGCTTCGACATCATCGGCAGGATCGGCGTGAACAGCGGCGTATACGCTGTTACCGTTAAGAATGTAAACACCGACAACTACGTTTACAGCCAAATCGTTCGCACCCGCTACTTCGGAAACACCGTGAATGCAAACGGAGCGGACAGCGATATGCTGTATCAGGTTCCGATCATTCATGCGGACGCGTTCCTTCAAGAGGAGGGAGCAGAGATGGCGCTTCCGAATACCGACTATGGCACCTACGAGGTGGAGATCCGTTTCCTCTGGATGCCGGCGCTTGCGTATCTGCCCGAAAACTACAACCCCAATATGAAGGGCGCTATCTCCATCCCTGGCATTCCCGAGCTCGATTATAAGGTCGTTGATCTGTTTGAGGGCGCAGCTGTAAAGGGAGAGGCAACCTATCCCGATTTCGATATCTATCTGGACGCCATCCGCATCTATAACCCCGCGGACAATAATGATCCCATCGTTGAGGAAGCCTATACTGCGGCAAATGAGTTTACGCCCATGTATCAGGAGTTCAGGGATGTGATCATGCACTCGACTGAGACCGATCTTACCGGCGGCGGTATTGCAGATCATGCTATGTTTGCCATCGACCTCACTCCGCATCAGGTTCCAAAGCCCAAGTACGTTCAGGCGACCGATCCCGACACCAACGAGCCGCTGTTCGACGGCGACGGCAACCCTGTCTATGTTCAGGCGACCGATCCCGTCACCGGTGAGCTGATGTTCGACAGGTTCGGCAATCCTGTATACGTCCAGGAGACCGATGAGAACGGTGAGCCCGTTTATGAGATTGATCCCACGACAGGCGAGCCCGTTTATGAGGACGTTATTCCTCAGGATTTGAGCGACTACGGCGTTTCGTATTATGAAGCATACGGTCCGAACAATGAGGTCTACCTCAAAGGAAGTCAGGGCTTTGCATTCAGGATCGATGAGCCTATGACCGTCCATATCTCCGCAAAGGCGCCTGCCGGAGCCACAAAGATGCTCGTAATAATGAGAGCGGGCGGCTTCATCAGTCAGGAAGAGGTTGAGCTTAGTTCGTCAACCGAGATGTATTATGATATTACGCATATGCTTGCCGGTGTGAGCCCTGAAGCATACCCCATATACTTCGCGGCGGTACCTTACCACGCCAGCAAGCTGATATCTCTTTGCCAGATCAAGATTGCTCCGCTGACCGATAATTCGACGCAGCCGAGCATCAAGGCGGATCGCGATGCATTCGACTTTGCGGTTGCGGTCATAGCCGATTTCCGCGGCGACTTGAACAGGGACGGCGAGATCAACATGATTGACGCTCTGCTCGTTATGCGCTCGGTGCTCGGTTCGGCAACGCTTACTCCCGCAGGTGTGTACTGCGCGGATACCAACCGCGACGGCATAGTCAATATGCTTGATGCGCTTGAGATCATGAGATCGGTACTTGATTAATGAAAGGTGATTTAACATCTATGAAAAAGAATTATTCCAAGCCAACTCTGCACGCTGAGAGCATTGCTCTCAGCTCGGCAATTACAGCAAGCTGCGGCAAACCCGGTGATTTTTATTCACCGTTAGATATGCCTATTCCGGGAACTGGGGATTGGACGACCGTGTTTATCGAATCCGCAGACTGCGCGTACAATGAAAATGCGTTCATTGCAGAATACGGTGCTCCGTACGACGGAAGATGCTACGTTGCCACTACGGACGACGGCAGAACATTTGCTTCCTGATCCCTCTTTAGATCGGCAATAAGGCGCAAAATCCGCCGAACCGCAAACAAAGATCTTCAACCAACCCCGACGAAACACCCGGGGTTGGTTTTGTGCATCCTAAATCAGTGTGGGAGGTATTTGTGAAAGCGTATACGTCTTCATTTGTTTCATTTGAAACGGTCGGCAGAGTTTTGATCCCATATTCACCGCCGATCTTTTATCAAAACATCATTATACTAAGCTCTGATTAAAAGCGGACTAAATTGCCGAGGAGTTTTTCATCCTGTCGAAGTCGAACGGAGCGAGGCGATATGGAGTATCGTTGAGCGAAGAGAGACCAGGGCGGAAAACAACCGGCAAGAAGTCCGATTTTAGTCAGAGTTTAGTATTAGATAAAGGACCGAGCGATTGCTCGATCCTTTCAGATCATTGGCGCAGTTGAATTATTTAGTTTCTTCTTCGATCTCGGGTAGGATGATGGGGGAGTCCGCCGCATTCCTGCGAACGCTCTCGATGCCGTTCTTGCAGCTGTCCTTCTTAACGTAGCCCTCGCTCGAGGCGATTATCTGACCGTTCGGCGCTTTGAGGCGGAAGCGGAATTCGCCGACATTGTCTTTGTAGAGCTCAAACTTGGGATGCTTCTGCTCCGCATAGCCTTCAACGGTCTGATCCTCGAGATTGGCGATGGGAGCATTGGTGATAACGCTTTCACAGCCGTTCTTGCAGCTTTCAACGCTCGAATAAACCTCGCCGCCGGTGGCGATGGTCTCGCCGTTTACAGCCTTGAGATGGAAGGTGAAACCGATATTGGTCACGTTGATAACAAACTTGCCCATAGTGTACATCCTTTCATAAATAATATAATATGCATTCTTATTTTAAAACATTTATGCGAACGTGTCAATACTTTAATTCATATTTAATTGGTGAGATAAACGATTTTGATTGACAAATGCCATGTGATGCTGTATGATTTATATGTAGAGATATGCGTGGTCAGAGTATATTCGGAGGGTTAAATAATGAAGCTGAAGAAAGGCGTTCTGCAGAGAAAGACCGGGGATTCGATCGCTCTTGTTGTGAACAGGAAGGACAGCAGCTTTACCGGAGTTTTGCACAGCAATCCGACCGCCGCGCTGATAATCAAATGTCTTAAGCATAACACAAACGAAAAAAGGATACTCGCCAAAATGAAGAGAAAGTTTGACGGCGATCCCGATGAGATGCTTGAGGATATCAGAGCGATCCTTGATGAACTCAGAAAAGCCAACGTCATTGATGAATGATTCGATCTGAAAGCGTATCGTGATGGATAACAATTTCAACAACATGCCGCATACAGATAACATCGATGTGAAAACCCTTGAAGATATTCTGAAAGAGAAGGGCGTTTTCTTATGGACGACTCGCGGCAAAAGCATGCGTCCGCTTCTTAAAACAAACCGTGATATTGTGGAGATACGCCGACCCGATACCGTCTATGAGGACGGCATCCTTAAGGTCGGCGATGTTGCGCTTTACACGATACCGATCCCGAGATTCAGGGGGCAGTATGTGCTGCACCGCGTCAGAAGGGTGTGCGATGGTTACTACATAATCTGCGGCGACAACAACGTGAGTATGGAGAAAGTGCCTTTTTCTTGGGTCATCGGCGTGATGACGGGCTTGACGCGCAGGGGCAAGAATGTTGATCTTAACGGAGCCGCATACAAAATTTACGTGCGGCACTGGGGCAGTCGCTACAGGCGCAGGGTCGTCGCAAAACGCATCGGCTATAGGATAAAGCGTCCCTTGATAGGACCGTACAGAGCTGTTAGAAAACTGCTGAAAGGCAAACGATAGATGGGTTTGGCGGATCGTTGCCGCAAAACTTTTGGAATATACTTTCATTTGCCGTTCCTCAGGCGTTGAAGGCGCGGTGCGGGTCTGCTATAATCATATTAGCAATTTAGCTCATGGGGGGTTGAAACATGAACAGACATCAAGGCGACGGTCACATCACGATCTTTGCGGGTTCCGCAAGCAAGCCCTTTGCGGAGAAAATGTGCAGATATCTTGAAGTGGAGCTCGGCAAGTCCACCACTCATATCTTCTCCGAGGGTGGCATCTACGTCAGAGCCGACGAATCCATCAGAAATAAGGACGTATACATCGTTCAGT
>JAFZJT010000095.1 GCA_017553815.1 Clostridia bacterium | reverse complement strand
CGCACCTTAGAAGCTCAAAAAGCATTTCGCTCTTTGGATTTTTGAAAGTGACGCCGCTCATTCTCCGTCGAAGAAAACGCCCTCGCAGACGGTCTTGGCGGGGCCGAACATATATATCGAATTATCCTCGAGCCACTCTATCTCGAGCGTGCCGAGCTCAACGTGAACGTTCACCTTCCTGCCCGTGAAGCCCGCGAGGATGCAGGCGACAGCCGAAGCGCAGGCGCCCGTGCCGCAGCAGAGCGTGCAGCCGCAGCCGCGCTCCCATGCGCGCATGATGATATTCTCCTCATCGATGACCTGAACGAAGTCCACGTTCGTTCTCTTGGGGAAGATGGGGCTTCGCTCGATATCCTTGCCGTAGTATTCAACGTCCGTAAGATCGGCATCGTCCACGAAGGCGACGGTGTGCGGAACGCCCGTGTTCACGCTCGTTACGGTGAACCTTCTTCCATGCGAAAACAGGCTCTTCTGCTGAAATTCGCCCTCGGCGGCAACGGGGATATCCGCGCAGTCGAGCTTGGGTTCGCCCATGTTCACGCCGATGCCCGTCACAACGCCGTTTTCAACGACCGCCTTGGGGTGCTTGATGCCCGAAAGCGTTTCAACGGTGAACTCATGCTTATTAAGTATGCCCTTTTCGAGGCAGAATTTTACGAAGCAGCGGATGCCGTTGCCGCACATCTCCGCTTCGCTGCCGTCGATATTGAGTATCAGCATACGGATATCCGCAATATCGGAGTTGCGAACGATTAAAAGGCTGTCCGCCCCGACGCCCGTGTTGCGGTGCAGTATGCGCTCCGCAAAGCCGTTTATATCCTTTATCCGCTCCTCGCGGTCGTCCACCAGCACCATGTCGTTGCCGAGACCGTGCATCTTTACAAAATCAAATTTCATAGAGTATTACCAAATCTTTTTGCTTATTTTTCAAAAAATTCCGCAGGAATTTCTACCTCAACGTGCCGCAGGCACACATCATTTGCCGCAGGGCACACGTCATTTGCCGATAGGCAAGCCTCATTTCAGAATCAGCCCTACGGGGCAATGATCGCTGCCCATTATCTCGGGATAGATAACAGCGTCCTCAACCCTCTCCATCAGCCGCTCGCTCACCACGAAATAGTCTATGCGCCAGCCCGTGTTCCTCTCCCTCGCCTTGAACATATAGCTCCACCAAGAGTATGCGTCGGTTCTGTCGGGGTAGAGCCTTCTGAAGCTGTCCGCAAAGCCGGCCTCAAGCAGCATGGTGAACTTTTCGCGCTCCTCGTTCGTAAAGCCCGCGTTGCCGATGTTTGACTTGGCGTTTTTTAGGTCGATCTCCCGGTGCGCCACGTTCATATCGCCGCAGACTATCACGGGCTTTTTCTTATCGAGCGAAACGAGGTATTCGCGGAACGCGTCCTCCCAGCGGCAGCGGAACTCGAGCCTCGTCAGCTCCCGCTGCGCGTTCGGCGTGTAGACCGTTACGAAGTAAAACTCCTCGAACTCAAGCGTTATCACGCGCCCTTCGCCCTCGAACTCCGCGTCCATGCCCATACCGTAACTCACCGAAAGCGGCTCCGCCTTGGTAAAGACCGCCGTGCCGGAATAGCCCTTCTTTTCGGCGTAGTGCCAATAGGCGTGATAGCCCTCGGGCGCGAAGTCTATCTGCCCTTCCTGCAGCTTGGTCTCCTGCAGGGCGAAGATATCCGCGCTTTCGGCGGTAAAAAAGTCGTTAAAGCCCTTGCCCATACAGGCTCTCAGGCCGTTGACGTTCCACGAGATAAGCTTCATAGTTTTCTCCGTTCCATAAGGAATAATTAATCATTTTATTATACACTGTTTCGGCAGGGCATTCAAGTATATTGAACCGTTTTCAAACTGCAGATAAGCTCCGCGATCTTCTTATCCGCTTCGCAGAGCGCGTACTTTTTAAGCTCGCCCGGAAGAACGAGGGCGATCTCGTCGGGCTCCTTGGCCTTCGGCTCGCTCCCCTCCTTAAGCCCGCATTCAAAAACAAAGAGCCGCACGGTCAGATCGTGGTAAAAATGCGTCAGAGTGGTCAAATGACTTGTAACGGTAATATCCGCGTCCAACTCCTCCGGGCATTCGCGGCAAAGCGCCTCACGCGCCGTTTCGCCCGCTTCGAGCTTGCCGCCGGGGAACTCCCAAAGCCCGCCCCGCGCCTTGTTTGCGGGGCGCTTGCAAATCAGCATTCTTTCGCCGCTTCTTATAACGGCGGCGGCAACATCGAGCGGCGGTTTTTCTTCATTATCGAAGCTTTTCTCCCCGCTCCTTGCCTTTCCCGCGCCACTTGCCCGCCTCAGCGATTTAAGAAACACCTTCCGCTCAGAGCTTATTCGGAAGCTCTCGACC
This sequence comes from Clostridia bacterium, assembly GCA_017553815.1. Next base: position 3,856 of record JAFZJT010000095.1, on the reverse strand, counting down.
GCCTTTTGGATGCTCTTGTTGTGCGTCCAAGCGTTGAGCCTGTTTTCGGCGAGGTAGGGGAGGGTCTCGTCATAGCGAAACGCCAGCGCCGTTGCGAAATACCAGGCGCGCATCATGTTCACATAGTAGTCCGCGCTCTCGACCTTAGCCGTGCGCTCATGGAATTCAAGAGAAAAATCCTCCTTCAAACCGTAAGTCATCAGCATGAGGATGCCGAAGCGCACGGTGTAGGGAAGGGGGCTTTCGATGCAGGAAAAGATGAACGGGAGCGCCTCTTTAAAATGCCGCTTGATCGCCTCGGGGCGAAGCGTGTCGCAGACCGCCCAGTTATCAACGCACGGAAGAAAGCAGCGCAGCGCGGTGATGGCGGCGGGAAGCTCATTTTCCGTGTTTATTAAAAGCGTGTGAAGCAGGTTTTCCTCATGGAAGAAATGCGGAAGGCTCAGTAAAAACTCCCGTTTTTCGCCCGTATTTTCAAGCTCCTTTGCAAAAGCGCGAAGCGCGGGAAGGCGCACCCCGAACACGCTTTGCCGCGGGATATTCGGGATGAGCTTCGCGGTGAAATCCGCGTATGAAAGCTCGCTCTCGCCGTGAAGACGGGAGCGGATAATGGCGCAAATGCCGTTTTTTTCAGACATCATCATAAAATGCCGCATATTTTGCCGCGAAAATCATGGAGGGAAACGGCGTTGCCGCCTGCCTCCGAAAGGGTGAAACCGGTGGCGGGGGATGCGGTCGGGTTTTTCATAGCTGCTATCCTTTCTTAAAAACCAAAAATGCTGAATACTTGGCTGTTCAGCGGAGGGATGAGCCTTTCCGGGCGGCAGTTGGGGTGGGGAATGAAAGGAGGGGGAGGACAAAGAAGCACCGCCCGGAATATTTCTGCCGGTTCGCGCGTGAGACTCGGCACTCGCGAACCATTTCGGAGAGTTCTTGATAAAGAGCACTTGACGGCGGAAGCGCCGTCAGCCTCGCTTTATCATATATTATACACCATCGGCGCGAATAAAGCAATGGCTTTGCGCGAAATATTCCAAATAATATTCGCATTCTTTCTCCCGCGTTTTACGCGCGGTTTACAGGCGAGGAGCGAAAGCGAGCAAACGATATAAAATATATCAAAATGCAGCAAATACGCATGCGGCTTTAAAATTGACTTTGGTAATATAGGTAAACCATTAATGGCGTGAAAAACGCTCCGGGTTGCTCCGGACTTACCGAAAACGGACGGTCTATATCGAATAATCGCAGGAAACAGCACAAAAATATATTGCAAAAATACGGCAAAAATACGGAAATAAGATGTTTTGATAACTTGACAAAGCAACGGGGAGCAGGTAAAATGTATCATAAGCAACTATGGCGAGTTGTTAACGAAATTACCCTATGCTAACCGAATCGGGTTAGCGATACCTTCGTTCGCACGGACAGCCATGCTCTGCGAACGCAAAACGATTCCTCAAAATGTTTCAGGAGGTCTTTTTATGAACGCCAAAAATCTGTTTACCAAAGTCCTCGCGGGCATTATCGCGCTCGTGATGGTCTTTGGCGCGCTCGTTTCCTTGAAGGGAGCGGGCGTTTCCGTCGCTGCCGCGGAGGGAATCCGCTCGGGCGTTGACATGTCGCCCACGGACGGCAATGACCCCAACGCGATCCTCGATAAGAGCGCATGGCTCACCGAGGACGGAACCTACACCATCGAGCTCAGCGCCTTCACCAAGGGCAGCGTTGAGCTCAGCTCCATCGTCAGCACCGTTCCCGTGGACGTCATCCTGCTGCTCGACCAGTCGTATTCCATGGCGGATCACGGCACGCTGCTCGGCAGGAGCTTCGATTGCTACCACACCACCGCTATCAAGGAAGCGGCGACGAAGCTTGTGGATATGCTTTGCGCAAGCTCCAACGAAACCGTGCAGCACAGGATGGCGATCGCGGCCTACGGCTGCGAAAACTCTTTCCTTGCGCAGTATTTCCCGGGCATGGCGGGCGCAACGAGCATCCGTTCCTATGCCGCGTCCGAGCTCTATGTCGGCTCGAATGAGTATCGCTACAACGGCAATGACTGCTCCTTCACATACGATCCTTCTTCTTATATAGATGAGGATCATATCGGAACGATCACTGCCGAGGGTATCGATTATTTCGACAACGGCGCAAATGGCGGCTATCCTTACAATTCCGCTCAGGCGCATTACGGCGAGGCTATGCGCAACGTGTACACCCAGAAGGATCAACTTCTGGCCTCTATAAACGCCTATGACCCCAACCCATCCGATCCTGCGGAGCGCGGCGGCACGGCGATGCACGTTGGCATGAAGATGGTCGAGGGCATTATGGATGCATATAGGCCGAATCCTTCGACTCATGAGAATATGTACTTTAAGCCCGATGCGGATCAGACTCCGACCTATCACTTCGTTGCGAACAGCTCAAGCCGCGAGTCATGGTTCTTTGAAAATCCCAACGGCAGCGTTGAGTTTTATGTAAACGACCCTGTGAACGGCACGATTGCGAACTGCGGTTACTCCGCCTGCCCCTATGGAGATCCACGCTTCACCGGCAGCAACTATGATTTCGTTCCCGATATTTTCAACGGTAACGAGCAGCAAGGCTCGATAAATGGCTTCTATACTTGGATAAAGGATACAAATACCGGCAAAAAGGTCAAGGGCAACTGGATCAGGGGCTACTGGGAAGAGGATTATAGGCCTTACCAGATGATCAACGGCGTTAAAGTCTACGGAAGCTGGGAGAACCGCAAGAAGGTCGTTATCATCTTCACCGACGGCTACGTAGGCGACACCACATTCCGCCCCGATTGGGCTAACCTGTGCATGCAGAGCGCCGGCCGCATCAAGAGCGATATGTACGGCGAACCCGCGACCGTCTACACCGTCGGTCTCGTTTGGGACGAGCCTGAGGAGTGGATTCACGACAGGATGGATGTTGCATGGACTGCGACCTCGACAAACGGGCTTCCCTACTCGGATAGTGACGACGGCCTATACAAGAACTACATCCATTTTGCAAACTACGGCTTCCAGGTATTCAATACCGGAGAATATTTCCCGACCCATTTCTTCGACAGTCCCCATGACTCGCTGCTCAAGAAGTTCCTCGGCTATCTTTCGAGCAACTATATACCAAACGCGCAGGGGCAGTTCCCCACGCAGGCGGTGCAGTATATCGGCGGATACAACCCCACGCTTATCGTTTCCGATCATGATGCCGGCTTCAGAAACCCGAATCTCAGTGCCTCATATACCGACGGCGGATTGTTCATCGATAACTACTTTATCGATGCGCACAACACGCTCAGCGACCCCGACACCGCCGATTATGAAAACATCGACCGCCTTGTGGAGGCGTTCGAGCTGATAAGCACGGAGATCATCACCATCGAATCCGCGGGCGGCTCATCTGCGTCGCTCTCCAACCAGTCGGTGCTTCGCGACTATCTCTCGAACTACTTCGAGATGCCCGATGATTTCTCGCTTGATAACATAAAGGTCGAGCTTGCGCGCTGCACAGGCGTAAGCGGCACTGACTACAGCTTCGGCGAAAGATTCGATCATCCTTCCGCCACAGTTGGATTTGACGCTGAGATCGGCTCCGTTTCGGTTTCAAACCTCGGCCTCTCCCCCTGCGGAGTCACGGGCAGCGGCAGCGCATACGGCAACAAGATTTTCGTTACCATAACCGGCATCCTTGCGTGCAGCTTCGCGGTGGGCGAAAATCTTCCCACGAACGATGCTTCGAGTACCGGCATCTATGCCAACGATGGCTCCGTTGAGCCCGGCCTCAAGTTCCCGCTTCCCAAGGTGGATATCCGCGAGAAGTACGTTGTTTACGATTT
>JAFZJT010000094.1 GCA_017553815.1 Clostridia bacterium | reverse complement strand
GTAAGCGGTTATCATTATGTCGAAGATATGCGGAGTTTCGGCGAACCTCACCTCGATCGGAACGGTGTTCAGAAACTCGCGCATGGAGGCGATGCCTTCCTCGGTCACGTTCGAGATGACCTCGAGCTCCTTTCCCGCATCGCCCGCGGCGGCGCCTGCAGCGGCAGCGGCGGGTATCCCGCGAAGGCCGCCCGTATGGGGCACGACGACCGATTTCACGTTCTTTATGATATTCCCGCTGACCTCGATGAGGAGCCTTTCGGGCTTTGCCCCAAGCACCTCGCGCGCCTTGGCCGCGGCGTAGGCGATCGCGATTGGCTCCGTGCAGCCCATGGCGGGGCGCAATTCCTCTTCCATTATCCGAATGAACTGATCGTATGTTTTGTCGTGCCTATCCATTGCTCTTTCCTCCGAAGAATGATCTCGGCGAGATAGTAACATCCGCAGCGGTTTTAAGTCAACAGGGTTTGCCTATTCGGTATCGTATCTGGTCTATTCGGTCAGTTATTAGCAGGCCGATGTGCAAAAACATTGATTTTTGCCCATCCTTCATTTATAATGGAAATGATATACCGATGCTCCGCTTGCGAGGAAAGGAGGGATGAAGGTGATCGAAGCCGTCTATTTGCTTTGCGCCGCGTGCGCCGCGTGGTTCATCGCGCTGTGCTTTATAAGGGAAAAGCTCACGGCCGCTCTCATCCGTGCTGCGGTTACGGGGCTCCTTTGCGGAGCAGCCGCATACGGACTCTCCCTGATTGGCGGAAGCAAGTGGATCGTTCCCTCCGCAGTGCTTCTCTTTGTATTGTCGGCACTTCTGCTTCTTGTTAAGGAAAAGGAATATAAGGGCAACGCCGCTATCGCGCTGCTCATCGCGCTCGCGGGGTTCTTTGCTCTTGTTATACCGCTCTGCGCTTACAATGATATCGGGATGACCGCCGTCTGGATGGGCGCAGTGCTGATGGTGTTTTTCATTGCGGCTGCGCTTTGGCTTCGCCCGAGATTTCCGGGCAGCGACTGGCGCAGCGCTTATTCCGAAAAGGATACGGAGCGTGTGCGCCTGCAGAGGATACTTATGTACGTCGTGCCCTTTACCATGTGCGCGGCTCTCGCGCTTGCCGCGCTGCTTCCCAAGGCAGGGCCGACTCCCGCTGTTTTTGCCTTGAGCGTGGTTTCCGCCATCCTGTTCTGGTTCGGGATATGGCTGATGATACTGATCCCCGCCTATCGCAGGGAGCGCTCCGCTATACTTGAGGAGAAGCAGTACCGCGAGGATATGGGGAGCTTCATGAACGTCATACGCTCGCAGAGGCACGATTACAATTTCCACGTGCAGACGATCTCCGGGCTCATACGTCAGGGCAAATACGACGAGTGCCTGAAATACGTCAACGCGCTCGAAGAGGATTCCGCGGTGATGAATACCATGCTGCCCGTGAAGGATCCCGCGATAGCGGCGCTTATTCACAATTTCCGCATTATGGCCGTGCGCGAGGGCATAGCGCTTCACTGCGATATCCAGTACGATCTTTCGCAGATAGCGACCAACGTCTATGAGACGAACAAGATAATCTCCAACCTCCTCCAGAACGCCATTGACGAGGTCTCGACGCACGAGGACAAATCCTACGGCATCCATCTGACGATCATTAAGCGCGGCGAATACTGCGTGATAAGGGTATCGAACAAGCTCAAAAGGGAGCCCGACGCAAACGAATTGGGCGAGGTGTTCAAGCAGGGTTACACAACTAAGAAGGGGCATGACGGCGTGGGGCTTTCGAGCCTCAAAACGCTCGTCTCCCGTTACAACGGCACGGTCTACAATCAGCTTGACGGGGACGTGATAAGCTTCATCGCGCGCGTGCCGATCAATTACGCAAAGGAAGACCAAGTTTGAAAACAAGTTTTCAAACTTCCTGAATTTGGCTTTGCCGCAGACGGCGCGGCAATTTTGCAAAAGCAAAACCGCCAAATATCACGCAAAAGGTTTGCTTTGCCAGGCAAAGCAAGAGGATAGTAAATGAACGAGCAAAGAAAGATAAACGTATTGATAGTCGACGACGATCCAGTAGCCGCGGAGGCGGCGAGGAGCGGCAGTGCGCTGTTCGTCGACGATAAGCGGATAATGACCGCGTCGGATTCCGTGGAGATGATGCGGATACTGACGACCACTCCCATCGATCTCGCATTCCTCGATATGGAGATGCCCGATACGGACGGCTTCACCGTCGCGGATTATCTTGTCAAGGTACAGCCCAAGGCGAAATACGC
>JAFZJT010000093.1 GCA_017553815.1 Clostridia bacterium | reverse complement strand
TGGCGCTCGTTTCCGGCGCGGCGACCGTTCTGTTCAGGAGAAGGAACGGCAAATAAGCAATTTTAACCGAGCTTTGGCGGCTGTTTCAGCCGAATAAAGCTTCCTCATCCAAGAGCCGTCCGTTTTCGGGCGGCTCTTTTGCGCCCTTGAAAGCATGGGCAGGGAGGGGTCAAAGATGTGTCGAAAAGTGGAAAGCGGCATTGTCAAAAAAGCGATTTTATGGTATAATAGAATAGATGGGGCAAACGAAGCAGCGCTCGCGCGCAGCCGGTTCGCGGCATATTCAGCACTCTCATGCGCGATCGAATTATATCAAATCCCGAGTTTAAGACGAACCAAAAAATATTTTACAGGCATTTTTAAAACATGCACAAGATATGGTGCCCGACCGATCGCCATAATACAAATCGCTAAAATTGACACCCCGCTCAGCCTTGCGAATTCGGCGGTTTTTTGGTATGATAAAAACCCGGCAGAAATCTTGGGGGCGTGTTTGCGCCCTTATCGATACACTCGGAAGAGATCGCGATGCGCATGAGCCGGCCACAACAGAGAACAGGAGGCTCGCTTTGTTTACTACCGCAGTATGGCCAGCGGCTATGGAGCTTTTGAAGCCCCGAATGACCGACGCAAGCTATGAAAACTGGATAAAACCGCTCGAACCCAAGCGCATCGAGGACGGCGCGCTCGTGCTTGTTGCGCCCTCACCCATCCACCGCGAAACGCTCACCCGCTTTTACGGAACGCTCGTAAACGAATGCCTTTGCGCGGCCGCGGGTGAGGATGCTTCGGCGCGCTTTGTGACGGTCGAGGAGGAGAACGACCGCGAGGTCCAGGAAAGGGAAAAGCCCCGCGCCTGCTGTCCCTCTTTAAGCCCGAAGTACACCTTCGAGACCTTCGTTCGCGGCGAGTCAAACAGCTTTGCCTACGCCGCCGCGCTCGCCGTTGCGGAGAACCCTTCCCAGGCGTACAATCCGCTCTTCATTTACGGCGGAGTGGGTCTTGGAAAGACCCATCTTATGCACGCGATAGGGCATTACATTCAAAACGAGCATCCGAGCTACAAGATCCTCTACACGACCAGCGAGAATTTCACAAACGACCTTGTGCAGTCCATCGAAAAAAAGGATCGTGCCGCGCTGCACGATAAATACCGCAGCCTCGACGTGCTCCTTATCGACGATATCCAGTTCATCGGCGGCAGGGAGGCCACGGAGCTTGAATTCTTCAACGTTTTCAACGTGCTCCACTCCGCGGGCAAGCAGATAATCATTACCTCGGACAAGCCGCCCAAGGAAGTGTCGGTGCTCGAAGAGAGGCTCCGCAGCCGCTTCAGCTGGGGGCTTCCCGTCGATATCAAGCCGCCGGACTATGAGACCCGCCTCGCAATACTGAGGAGGAAGGCGCTTGAGGACGGAATCGAGATAACCGACGACGTGCTCGCGCTCATCGCCGAGCGAGTGAACTCCAATATCCGCGAGCTCGAGGGCTGCCTCAACCGCGCCGTGGCGTATGCAAAGCTCATCAATAAGCCCCTCACGCCGACCGTTGTCGAAGGCATACTGACCGATTATCTCAGCGGCAGCGAAACGCGCTCGATATCGGGCGAGCTTATAAAGCGCATCGTGGGCGATTTCTTCGGCGTTACCCCAGCCGAGCTCGAATCCTCGCGGCGCGACCGCAAGTACGCCTACCCGCGCCAGATAGCCATGTATCTCACCAGAGCGCTCATAGACAGCTCCTATCAGGAGATAGGCATGACATACGGCGGCAGGCATTATTCAACCGTTATGCACGCCTGCGAGCAGATAGACGGTCAGCTTCCGTCGGACGCGGAGCTGAGAAAAACGGTCGAGGACCTGACCTCAAGGATAAAGAACGGCTAAAACCGCTAATTATAGAGTAAACAGTTCCACACAGTAGCAGGAATACATATGGGAAAGGGGCTGTTGCATTAGGCCCCAGAAAAACAAGACCGGGTAGCCCGAAAGGGTTGCCCGGTTTGCTGCTTTCATGTATAATTGATTTATCAAAAAAACATCCGGAAAGCAGGTATATTGTACTATGAAAGCACGCGGAAATCAAGTAGTTTTGCCACTGGATGTGGCGAGTATTATTGAGGAAAACGATCCTGTCTTCAAAATGACCGAATTACTCGGCGAACCGGATTATCGTAAGCTTCGCAGAACATACAAGAGACGTTGGCGGAGCATATCTCCCGAGATCATGTTCTCGGTTATTGTCTTGGCAAATATGAAGGGGATCTATTCAAGCAGAGGCATAGAGGAAGCCTGCAAGACAGACATCCGGTTCATGTGGCTGCTACAGTATCACAAGGCTCCGGATCATACGACGATATCGAGATTTCTCGAAAACAATATGTCGGGCTGTGCGGAAGACCTGTTTTACCAACTCACGGAAAAGCTTGCGGATATGGGCGAGATAGACTTTGAAGCATTGTTCGTCGATGGAACAAAGATAGAAGCGAACGCCAACAAATACACCTTCGTATGGGCAAAATCCGTTGAAAAGAGGCTGAAAAAGCTCAATGAGCGGCTCGAGAAGGAATTGCCTACGATCACGGAGAAACACGGTCTTGCCGAATGTCTCTGCCTTGAGAGCGCGGTGAATGAGCTCAAGTCTCTTGCAGCTGTACAGGGGATAAAATTCGTCCACGGCAAGGGAAAGCGCAAGACTCAGCTGCAAAGGGATTGTGAAAGGCTTGAAGAGCTTCTGAATAAGGGCAACGAATATGTTGAGCATCTCCGCATATGTGGGAAGCGGAAGAGCTATTCCAAGACCGATACGGACGCGACCTTCATGCGGATGAAGGAGGATCACATGAGGAACGGACGGCTCAAGCCCGGGTACAATCTTCAGGCAGGAGTATGCGGCGAATACATAGTAGGTCTTGCATTGTTTCCCAATTCGACGGATACCACGACTCTGATACCGTTCCTTGAAAGGATGAAGGCAGGGCTCAACCGGAGCTTCCGTGATATAGTTGCCGACATGGGATACGCGAGCG
>JAFZJT010000092.1 GCA_017553815.1 Clostridia bacterium | reverse complement strand
TGATCCCGTTTACCGCTCCGAGCTTCCACACCGCGCAAGAACAGTCTATATCTACCTTGCGGACAGAGCCAACAAGGACGGCGAATGCTGGCCCGCTATCCCCACCATCGCCAAAGAGCTGAAGCTGTCGCAAACGACCGTTCGCCGCGCTTTGAACGATCTGCGCAAAGCCGGTCTGCTTCAAACAGAGCAGCGATACAGAAAAAGCGGCGGCAAGAGCAGTTTGCTTTATATGCTGAAAAATTGAAGCCTCCAACCTATTCGATAACAGTTCTCCCGCCAAGGGGGAACTATACCTATATGCCGGCAGGTGGTACCTGTCATGATGGAAGGTGAATGTGAAGAACCCAACTGAAAAGGTGTTACAGCAGAAATAGAAATACAAGCTCTGTCGTGTGTCCTTGCAATCATTCCGATATTCGGATATAATATAAACTGTGCTTTGGTATTCATCGGAGGCTTGCATGAAGGGCTATATGTCGGCTCGGGAGGCGGCGTATCAATGAGGTGTATCGAATCGCAGAGTACATAAGCTCTGCCGTGCGGCGCGCATGATCGGCGGCGTAATTCAAATAGTCGGAAACGACATAACAAAAAAATAAAGGTGGACACAATCGTCAATGCTTCAAACTCATCGCTTCCCGGCCGTGATGGTAACGGTCGGTGGATCAAATAAAAAGGTGGTAATGACATGAAACAATACTATAATGAAGCCGTTGCTTTCTGTTTATGGGCGGAACAGCTTGCATCCATTTCCGCCGAGAACGCCACGGAAGTAATCTTGAAACTCATGAAGATGTATTCGTTATCGTCCTCACTTGTTCTTCCCGAAGTAACTGAAGATCGGGCGTTAGAGTATGAGCCTATTATTCTTCCGTTTACGACAATACCTTGCGATGGCTATTGGGAGATCGACGATCCGTTTATATGCGACGAGCTGGTCTGTGGCAGTTTGAGAGATGACATCTGTTCGATTTACAATGACATCCGCAAAGGCAATCTTTTCTACGAAGCCGGCTATCCTATGGATGCACAATGGGAATGGAGGTGGAGTTTTGAAAACCATTGGAAGTATCACGCTGTTGATGCGATTAGAGCATTAAACAGCTTGAAGGAAGGTTAATGATTTTTGATAAATATCTTCCTTGTATAACTGAAATATGACGTCGCCAAACTCAAAAAATCGTTTGCGAAGTTGAGGAACTCGTGAGGCAAGCTTATTTGACATACTGACTGAAAGGAGGCGGCCGGAGCATAAAGGAACGCGCATACATAGCGACCTCAAAATCGAATCAGTTCTAAACGACAGCACAAAGCTTCTAACGACCGCACTCTTCACCACCCGACTAAAAACCCCGAAAAACTTATCTTTTTTCATCTCTGCTCGCTTTTGCGCCGCCAAACCCACTCGAAAAAATTTTTTGCGATTTTCCAAAAAACTATCATTTTTGATAGGGTAATTTTGGAATAAATATGGTATAGTGTATACAAGCCGGAAAAAGTACGGGAATATTCTGCGGCAAGCCGCGTGGGATACCCGCATCCGAGCGCAATAAACCTTTGGAGGTAAATAACATGAAAAAACTTCTCTCTCTGCTGCTTGTGGCGCTGATGCTGCTTGCGGTCATCCCGTTTGCCGCGGTCAATGCCGAGGCAAACAACGAACCCGCCGAAGTACCGGCGGAGGAAGAACTCATTGAAGAAGCTCTTATCGAAGAAGCTTCTGAGGACAAGGGCGAGGAAAAGAGTATCTCGACCACCTTCTGCGCCCCGGGCACCTACGTCACCTTTTCCGTTACCAGCAACTCTCAGTGGCTTGAAAAAGACGGTTACATTGAGAGCGGAAATGCCGGTCAGTCCGTCACCAACGCGGTGCTTGCTTCGGAGTCACTCAGGCTGAGCTCGGACGATTCCATTTCCTTCTACTATTGGTATGAAACCGAGCAAGACTACGACTTCTTTGAGTTCGCTGTAAACGGCAATGTGGTTTTGAGACGTTCCGGCAACTGCGGCGGTTGGTCGTACTACACCTATAACATTCCATCGAGCGGAAACTACACCTTCACCTTTACTTACAGTAAGGACGACAGCAACAACTACGGTTCGGACTGCGTGCGCCTGAAGCAATTCGAGGTCTCCGCGCATAAGGGCTATTATATCGCCCAGGCGGCTACCAAGGCAGGCTGCGGCACGATCGCTTTGACGGACGAAGCGATGATCAACGTTGCAACGAGCACCAATTCAAACCACAGCGAGTATATCTACACCACCAATGCCGGCGTAGCAAGCAGCACCGCGAAGATTTCCGGCGCCTTCTGGCTTCCCGAATATACTTTAGGCAGTTACACGTTCAAATTCGACTATGCTTTCAACGCGGAGAGCTATGATAAGTTTATCTTTAAGTTCGACGGCCAAGAGGTGTTCAGGATGTCCGGAAACAACCACTCGAATATGGACTGGCATTCTTACGCCCATGAGGTATCGTCGGGCGGCGAGCATTCCTTCTCGCTCGAATACGTTAAGGACAGCTCCGTCAATTCCGGCGCCGATAAGCTGTATCTCGACAATCTTGAGCTCGTTGCAAGCACCGAGTATATAGACAGGTGGAACTCACTCGACAGAGTGAACGCCGCGAACACGCAGAGCCAGCTCAGATTCAACACTCCCTACGGCTCTACCGGCTTCAATTTGTTTTATGATTTCGGCACGGCAGGCGCAACGCTCGTCAGCAATAACAACGGCATCAACAGCAGCACCTCCTTTTTTGAGACTCGTCTTATCATGGCCCCGGGCGAAAAGCTGGAGTTCGATTACTACGTAAACAGCGAAGCCGCCGATAAATTCAAATTCATCGTAAACGGCGCGACCCTGATAAATGAGGGCGGTTGGAAAAACGTCGGCTACACCAGCACCCACTATACCTTCACCGCGGGCTACACCGGCGGGTATATCTTCCGCTGGGAGTACGTTAAGGACGTCAGTGCCCACCGCGGATTTGATAGAGCCATGGTTTCCAACATCAAATACACCGGAAGCTATAATGACTCCTTGACGCTTGAAAGCGTTCTTTCCACCACCATGACTTTCTACGATTCCTTCAATTGGTGCGACGGATTCACTCCCTTTGATATCGGAAGCAGGACTGTGGCCATATCGCGCAACTCGTACTATGATTACTCCTGCGCGGAGCTCTACGGTTACGCTCTGAACACCGAACCCGGCGACAGGCTCTCCTTCCAATTCTACCTCTCGGCTGAAATCAACGATAAGTTCAATCTCTACGTGGATAACCAGCTTGTTTACACCGCGCCCGCAGATATGTACGGAGGCTGGAACGACTACCTGTATCACTTTGAAACCGGCGGAGACCACGTTATTCTTTGGGAGTTTGCAAAGAACAGCACAACGAGCTCCGGGGAAGACCTCCTTATGCTCGATTATATTAACGTTACAAGACCGACCTACGATCTTGACTATATCAACGGCTCATCCACAGAGCAGCAGCTCCATTTCGAGAGCACGGGTAGCTATCCGTTCGTGTGCCGTCGTGACAACAGCAGGTTCTTCGCACGCTCCACCAACCAGGGCGTGAACAACAGCGAGTCAGTTATGACGAGCACCGCAACGCTTGCCGCGGGCAAAACGGTATCATTTGACTATCGTGTCAGCAGTGAATCTTCCTACGATATCCTGCAGTTCTTTGTTGGCACCGAGGAGGTATTCTACGCGAGCGGCAATGATTCGGGTACCTTCACCTGGACCGCGCCTTCATCTGGCACCTATACCTTCTATTGGCGATATGATAAGGATAGCAGCACACATTCGGGCGACGACTGTGCGGAGATATGGAACGTTTGCGTAGGCACCGGTACCTACGACCTTGACAATATCAACGGTGCGACCACCGAGCAGCAGCTTCATTTCAACACCGATGGTGAATATCCGTTTGAGTGCCATCGTGACTACGACAGGTTCTTCGCACGCTCCACCAACCAGGGCGTGAACGCCAGCGAGTCAGTTATGTGGACCACCGTTACGCTTACCGCAGGAAAGACTATCTCCTTCGAGTATATCATCAGCAGTGAAACTAACTATGATGTCCTCCAGTTCATCGTTAACTCACAAGAGGTATTCGATGCGAGCGGTAACGATTCGGGCACCTATACCTGGACCGCGCCCTCATCAGGCAGTTATACCATTTATTGGCGATATGATAAGGATAACAGTCAGCATGTGGGCGATGACTGCGTGGAAATTTGGAACGTTTGCGTAGGTTCCGGCGGCTCGACCGGCATCCCCGGCGATACGGACGGCAACGGCGTTGTGAACATGGTCGACGCGGTAATGGCGCTTCGCCATGCGATGAACCTCACCACGCTCAATGCACAGCAGTTGGCACGCGCGGATATCGACGGCAACGGCACGGTCAATATGATCGACGCGGTCACCATCCTCAGACGGTCCATGGGCATAAGCTAAACAGCGCTTAACGGTTCGATCAGCTCCGCTCCGATCGGAAGGATAGGAGCGGGCAATGAAGGGATCGAAATGTCCTGCCTCCCCGGAACCGCGATGGAGGCGGCGCATGAAGCTTCGGTTTCGGCGGCCTCCTTCGGGTATTCGGCGGGAGCGGGGATAAGGTGATCCGCCTTAAAAGCATAAGCATTCGAGCGGCAATGGCTTGCGGGAACTCCGCTCCGCCATTGCCGCATTCACTAATCAGAAAGAGGAGAGATTCGAGTGGCAGCTCTACAGGAATATAAATGCCCGTGCTGCGGAGGCGCGATAGCCTTCGACAGCGCGCTCCAAAAGATGAAGTGTCCGTTTTGCGACACCGAGTTTGAGATGGAAGCGCTTAAAAGCTACGACGAACAGCTGAACAGCGAAAAAGAGGACGATTTTGCTTGGGATACGAACGCCGGAACCTCATGGCTCGCCGGCGAGACCGACGGAATGCGCGTTTACGCCTGCAATTCCTGCGGCGGCGAGATAGTGGGCGACGAGAATATGGCGGCGACCTCCTGCCCATACTGCAACAACCCCGTCGTGGTGATGGGCAATTTCAAGGGAAGCCTGAAGCCGGATATCGTTATCCCGTTCAAGCTGGATAAGGAAGCGGCGAAGAAAGCACTAAGCGAGCACGTTCACGGCAAAAAGCTCGTGCCGAAGGTTTTCAAGGATAAAAAGCATATCGACGAGATAAAGGGCATCTACGTTCCCTTCTGGCTTTTCGACGCCGAGGCGGACGTGGATATCAGCTTTCGCGGAACAAAGGTTCGCTCTTGGAGCGACAGCAGCCACCGCTACACCGAAACGAGTCATTATTTGATAAAAAGGTCAGGTTCGCTCGCTTTCCGCGCCGTTCCCGTGGACGGCTCCACCAAGATGCCGGACGACCTTATGGAGTCCATCGAGCCCTACGACCTTTCCGAAGCGGTGGATTTTCAGACCACGTATCTTGCAGGCTATCTTGCCGATAAATACGACGTGGACGCGAAAAGAAGCGTCGAGAGGGCGAACGCGCGCGTTAAGACGAGCACCGAGCAGGTGATCGCAAGCTCGGTAAAGGGCTATGCTTCGGTAACTACCGAATCGAGCAGCGTTCGCCTCTACAACGGCAAGGCGAAGTATGCGCTCTATCCCGTTTGGCTTTTGAACACGAAATGGGAGAACCAAACCTATACCTTCGCGATGAACGGGCAAACGGGCAAATTCGTTGGCGACCTTCCCATGGATAAGAAGGCGAAGTTCAAATGGTTCCTGATCAGTGCCGCCATCATAGCGGCCGCCGTATTCGGCGTTCAAATGCTCATAAATCTGCTGGTATAAAGGAGGGCGAAACGATGAAGAAAAGATTTTTTGCGTTTTTCTTGCTTATCGCGTTCCTTGTTCTGCCCGCTCTTGCGCGCGCCTCGGGCGATGCCAACGCCTACGTGATCGATGAATGCGGCAACCTTACCGCGAGCCAGTTGGAACGGCTCAACGAGAAGGCAAGGCTTATCGAAGCCGAGCAGGGCATCACCGTGATGTTCGCCATCATTGAGGACTCGGGCGGCAACGTCCAAGGCTATCTTGAGAGGCTGTACGAAGAAAACCAAGGCGGCGAAAAGGGACTCATATTGGGCTTCTGCGAGCTTGAGAAGAAATGGAACGGCATCGCTTATGACTCCCTCACCAAAGACGATATAGACGCCCTTTGGAGCGCCTACGACAGCGCCGATACCTACGTTGCGGGCATTACCGCTTATCTCGATCTTGCATCGGAGCTGTATGCGCAGAAGACGGGCGGCTCAGCTCCGAGCGATACCGCGGGCCCGACCGAAGGAGCCGTAACGGGAGCGCCGGTGACGGAAGTGCCTGTAACTGCGGTTCCTGTCGTCAACGGCAACCGCGTTGAGGATGCAGCCGATCTTTTGACGGACGAGCAGGAGGCGGCGCTTGCACAAAAGCTTGACGAGATAAGCCGCAAGCATGATTGCGACGTTGTGATAATCACCGCAAAGAGCCTCGGCAGAAAGGAAGCAAGGCTTTTTGCGGCGGATTACTATGAGTACTGCGGCTACAGCATGAGCGGCGGCATGGTGATGATGGTCTGCCCCGAGGAGCGCGATTACGCCTTCGTCGGAACGGGTAAATGCTACGACATCACAAAAAACAGTTGGGTAACCTACCATCTGAAGGAAGTCGTTGTTCAGGAGCATCTTAAAAAAGACCAATACGCCAAAGCATTCGACGTTTTCGCCGAAAAGAGCGATGAGTTCATGACGAACGTTGAAAACGGCAAGCCCCCATACAAGGAAAACCTTATCTCGACCACGTTTGCGGCGATAGTTGCGGCGATAGTCGGCCTTATCGGCGGCGGCTCAAGATCGAAAAGGATGGAAAAGAAGCTCTACAGCGTCGAGCATCAGTACGGCGCATCGGACTACGTTGACAGGGGAAGCCTGAAAATCGTGAATAAGGGAGACGTGTTCCTTTACAGCGACGTTGTTAAAACCGAGATCGTTCGCGATGACGACCGCAGTTCATCGAGCTCGAGCTCAAGCGCCAGCTTCACCTCGTCCTCCGGCGCGGAATGGTCCGGCTCGAGCGGAAAGTATTGATGAGAGCTCGACTAAAAGCATAAGCGAATGCGGATCCAAAATGGAACGCCCTCGGCAACCGTCGGGGGCGGGTCTTTTTGGAACAGGTCGAAGAAATTCCCGCAACATTCCGGCGGAAAGTGGAAAATACTATCATTTTTGATGGGGCAATTTCTGTTAAGAAGTGTTATAGTATGTTAAAGAGCTGTGTGCGAGGGCATCGGCGAACGCGCGCACCGCACTGTAATTAAACCAATAAACACGAAACGGAGGAACACAACATGAAAAGAACTCTTGCTCTTCTGCTTGCGGCAATGATGCTTCTTGCGGTCATTCCCTTCGCCTCGATCAATGCCGAGGCGAATACCGAACCCGACGAGGCGCTCATAGAGGACGCGCCCATAGAGAAGGCTCTTCCCGAAGCGCCCGCAGTCAAAGCGCCCGAGGATTATCCCCCGAAGGACAAGGGCGAGGATCGCTCCGTTCAGAGCGCCTTCTGTCAGGACGGAACCTATATCAACTTCACGATGCCGTACAGCCAGTGGCTCGATAAGGGAACCTATATCGAGAGCGGCAACGCCGGCCAGCCCGCTTCCAACGCGCATCTCGAATCCCAAAGCCTAAATATGTCCGAAGGAGAAACCATCTTCTTCCAATACTGGCACGAGACGATGGACAGTTTCGTTTTCGCTGTAAACGGCAGTCAGGTATTCAATTACTCCGGCAGCTCCGGAGGCTGGGTGTCCTACACGTGGACCGCTCCCGCGGACGGCGCCTACACCTTCATTTGGCAGCACGTTAAGAACAGCAGCGGCGACTACGGCGCGGACTGCGTTCGCCTTGCAAACTTAGAGTATTCCCTTCACAAGAGCTATTACCGCGAGTATGCGGCGCTGAAGCCCGGCTGCGGTCTGCTGGTTATGAACGACTCCTCCCGCCATCCGTTCGTCCCCTTCTCGGACGGTTCCGCGGATCATCCGCTGTTTCTGATGAGCACAAACTATCACGTGTCGAGCTCATTTAGCACGATACGCTTCTCCTGCACGCTTCCCGAAACGCTCCACGGCACCTATAAGCTCAAATTCGATTATGCCTTGAACGCCGAGAGGTACGATCGTTTCATCCTTACGGATAACGGAACTGTGCTCTTACGCGTGTTAGGCGACACGCATCCAAACATGGACTGGCACTCCTGCTCATTTGACATAACGACCGGCGGAGTTCATGAATTCGAGTTTCAATACAGCAAGTTCACCGACATTCACGAAGGCGAAGACAAGCTCTATCTCGACAATATCGAGCTCGTTCAGAGCGACAACTATTTCGACAGATGGCAGGGCATCGACTCGGTGAACGCATCCACCACCCAGAGCAGACTCAACTTCAACACGCCGAAGGGCGCGGAGGGCTTCGATATGCTCATGGATCTCGGCCAGTTCGGCGGCATCGTCGTAAACAACAACTACGGCATCGACAACAGCACCGCCTATTTTGAAACCTACGTCAACATGGCGACGGGTGAAAAAATCGAATTCGATTACAGCGTAAACAGCGAAGGCTACGATAAATTCAACTTCTACGCAAACGGCGAACGCCAACTCTCCGTCGGCGGCTGGATAGACAACGATACAAGCAGCCATCACTACACCTTCACCTCTCCCGCCACAAGAGGCTATCTTTTCCGCTGGGAGTATAAGAAGGACAGCAGCTTTACCCGCGGATCGGACAGGGTGATAATCTCCGGCATCAAATACACCGGCACCCGCAACAACACGCTCACGCTTGACAACGTTTTGAACGTGTCGGGCGGCAATCTCCATTTCGTGGGCGACGGGGCGACGATGGGCAAAAGCTTCATCCCGTATGATTGCCCGTACGTGACCTATGACGCGGCGGTCTCCGGCAACAGGTATTATGAGAACTCCAGCTCGATGTTCCGCACCACCATCTCGAGCGTCAAGCCCGGCGATCAGCTCTCATTCCAATACATCATTGCGGCGGAATCCTACGATAAGTTCTATTTCCTTGTGAACGGTCAATCTGTCTTATCCCCCGCGGAGTACTTTTACGGGGATTGGCGTGACTTCACCTATACCTTCCAAACTTACGGAACTTTCGAGCTGACTTGGAAGTTCATAAAGGACGTATCCGTGAATCTGGAGACCGACAACGTGATGATCGATGCCGTCAGATTTATAAGCGGAGAGCCCCTCAGCCTCGATCTTATCAACAGCGATGATACCGACAGGCAGCTCCATTTCACCACCGGCGACGGCAACGGCATCGACAACCAGTATTTCGACGTCGGCATAGACAGCTTCGGCTATTATGCCTACTCCGCCAACGACGGCTACAACAACAGCACCGCCTATATGGAGGCGACCACCTCGCTGACCGCGTATTCGAGGATCGACTTCACCTATTATATCGACAGCGAGACCAATTACGACTGGTTCAAGTTCTACGTCAACGGCACCGAGGTGTACCGTGACTCCGGCGAGGACCACAACGGGTATACATGGACCGCGCCGTCGAGCGGCAGCTACACCTTCCGCTGGGAGTACGCAAAGGACAGCAGCACCCATGTGGGAGGCGACAACGTTGTGATAAGAGATGTTTGTATCGAACTCGGGCCGAGCCAGCAGCTCGACTATATCAACGGTTCCGCCACCGAGCAGCAGCTACATTTCACCACCGGCGGCAGCTATCCGTTTGAGTGCATGTACGTAAACGGCAGGTATACCGCCTACTCCACCAACGCCGGTGTGGACAACAGCGTTTCCTATATGACCGCCACCGCCACGCTTGCCGCCGGCAAGACGCTCTCGTTCTCCTATATGGTAGACAGCGAAGCAAACTACGACTTATTCAAGTTCTACGTCAACAACAACTTGGTGTATACCGATCACGGCTATTTTTCGGACGACTACACCTGGACGGCGCCTTCCGCCGGAACCTATACGTTCCGATGGGAGTATGCAAAGGACAGCAGCGTGAATGTTGACGGCGACTGTGTTCACGTTTGGAACGTTCGCGTCGGCTCCGGCAGCTCGAGCGGCATTCCCGGCGACACGGACGGCAACGGCACGGTCAATATGGTGGACGCGGTAATGGCGCTGCGCCATGCGATGAACCTTATCACCCTAACCTCCGAGCAGATGGCCCGCGCCGATATTGACGGCAGCGGTACGGTCAATATGGTCGATGCGGTCACCATCCTAAGGAAGGCAATGAACCTTATCTAACTGCGTTTGAAGATCGCTCCATAATATCGCTTGATACCATTGAGCGATGAGCATTTATACCCGCGGAAGGGCGGGATCGCTCCGCTGCGACAATCCTAACCCCATGCCGAAACACCAAACCCAAAAAACTTTAAGGAGGAAAAACCATGAAACTCAAAAAACTCATCGCGCTGCTGCTTGCAGTTATAATGCTTGTAACGGCGCCCGTTGCACTCGTTTCCGCGGAGGGCGAAAAGTCCGCAGAGGAAGCAAGCTCCGGCGATTTCAACACCAGGTACACCGTTGACAGCGCCTTCCTCAACACCAGGGGAAGTCTGCTCGAGTACTGGGAGGTAAACGACGACGTTCGCTGCACCCACGGCTTCACCGCAACGCATCAGTACATTCAGATCAACAGCGGCGGCGCAAACTCCACCACAGGCTTTCGATCACTGGAGCTGGTCATGAAGGAGGGAGACAAGCTCAAATTTGATTACTGGTATTCCACCGAGCTAAACTACGATTGGTTCAACTTCACCGCACACAGGCGCAACGGCGATGACATTCTCTCCGAACATATCTCCGGCAGCACCCCCGGCGCTGATATATGGTTCACCCACACCTTCACCGCTCCCTCAACCGATTGGTACTCCTTCACTTGGGAATACGTTAAGGATGGATCCACCAACGTCGGCGACGATTGCGTTCGCATCTCAGGCGTGTATCTATACGAGCATTGGGACTATCAGCGCGCAAACTATATGACCAAGCCCGGCACCGGACTTTTCGAGTATGATTTCTTCAATAACGCTCAGCACGGCTTCACCGCCGAGTATGATTCGAATTATGGCAACAACAGCAGTTTCATCCGCTCCGGCAATGCGGGAGAGGCAAACTCCGTAAGTCAGGTCAAGCTGTCTGCGCGCACGCGCGCCTGTACGCTGAAATTCAATTACAGCGTCGATTGCGAGGAGCCGAACGGCTCGAATTACTACGATTATTTCGAGGTAACGGTGGACGGCACGAGCATCTTAAAGGCGGCGGGCAACCGGTGGAATTGGGTTCCGTTCAGCCATGAGCTATCCGCCGGCTGGCATGATATCGTTTTTAAATACGTTAAGGACAACAGCGTCAATTCGGGGCATGACTGCGCGGATATAGCAAACGTTGAGCTCGTTTACCCCTCGAACGACGCGATCCCCAGATGGCAGGAGATCAACCGTCTCGGCTCGGCCTCGAAAAAGGTCTACTTCAATACCCCCAATGGCAGCGCGGGCTGGGGCGTTAAGGACGATAATGCCTCGAATGCCCGCGGCTACAGCAACAACCGCTATATCCTTAACTCGGAATCCTGCTGCGAAACCATGATCACCATGCAGCAGGGCGAAACGCTCAGCTTCGATTACGTGATCTCCAGTCAACCTCAATCCGACCGTTGGGCGAACAACCTGATATTCGATATCAAAAACAGCTCGGGAGGCTCTGTCAACGGAGGTCTTGTTGTGAACGGCTGGATCGATCGCTACTGGCATTCCCACACATTCACCGCGCCCAATACCGACACGTACACATTTACCTGGAAGTACTTTAAGGACGATTCGAGCTCCGTCGGTTGGGACTATGCCTATATCCGCAACGTGAACTATTCCGGAAACTACAACACTTCCCTGAACCTTGACGACGTGCTGACCACGAATGATTCCGCGCCGATACACTTTGTTACCGACATGACGAACGGACTCGGCTTCCAGGCGTGCGCGGTTCCCGGTCAGGGCAAGGATCATGCCGGTTACGGAGCTGTTTCCCGCAACAAGTACATGGAGAACACCACTGCCACCATCGAGGGGCAGGCGGGCGAGCTTTCCGCAGGCGATTATATCTTTTTCAACTATCTCGTTTCTTCGGAAGCGAGCTACGACAATCTTGTTTTCAAGGTAAAGAAGAACGGCAGCGTCGTGCATACCATGACCATAGACGGAACGCCCGAGGGCAATCACCGCTACTATGAGTACAACATTCCATCGAACGGCAATTACACTTTTGTTTGGGAATATCAGAAGGACAGCAGCGCCAACAGGGGCACCGATTCCGCGCTCATCTACGGCATCGCCCTTTATAAATACGAGCCCACCTACGATCTCGATCTCATCAACAGCGATGAGACACAGCAACAGCTCCACTTCAGCACAGGCGGTGAGTACCCGTTCGAGTGCAGAAGGGAGAGCAACGGTACATATTACGCCGTCTCCACGAACGACGGCGTACACAGCAGCGTTTCCTATATGCAGTCGACCGCTTCGCTTACAGCGAACACCGAGCTTGAGTTCTACTATGACCTGAGCAGCGAACAGAACTACGATATGTTCAAGTTCTTCGTCAACGGTCAGCAGGTGTACAGCAATTCGGGAGACGCCGGAATCCTGCTCTACCGTTGGACTGCGCCCTCCGCAGGCAGCTACACCTTCCGCTGGGAGTACGTCAAGGACAACAGCACGAACACCGGCGATGACTGCGTAAAGATCATGGAGGTCAAGGTACGCTCCGGCAGCTCGAGCGGCATTCCCGGCGACACGGACGGCAACGGCACGGTCAATATGGTGGACGCGGTAATGGCGCTTCGCCATGCGATGAGCCTTATCACCCTAACCGCCGAGCAGATCGCCCGCGCCGATATTGACGGCAGCGGTACGGTCAATATGGTCGATGCGGTCACCATCCTCAGACGATCCATGGGCCTGGCTTAAGCAACAAGGAACGGGCCGTTAGATTTGCTCCCGTCGGTGAAGATGTGAGCGAGCTGTAAGGCCCTCGAAAGAGGGCCTTTTCCGAAGAAGCCGTTTGCGTGCAAACCGAATAAACAACTTTTTTCGTTTTAACGGCTAAAACTGCTATTTTTGATAGGGACAAGGCGATCAAAAAAGAGTATAATTAGATTGAATGGAAGGGGTTCGTTCAACGTAACCGCGGAAGGAGGTGCAGGAAAATGTTGGTCTCAAAGGCTTCAAAACGAAACATAATCCTTTTTTGCTGCGCCTTCCTCCTATGCGGCGTTCTTCATATCGCGCTTTACGGCGTTGATTTTGCGGATTGCTTCTCCACTGTTTTTTGCAGTATACTGACGCTTCTGTGGGCAGGAACCATCCAAAAGCGCATCGTCGACGAGCGACTGCGCATGCTGATGCTGCTGCTTGCGGCAAGCTTTCTTTTTCACTTCTTTCTTCAGTTTTTGCGCTATGAGATCGTTCCCGACGATAACGACTTCAGAAGGCATCTTTGGTATGCGATGTATATCCCGATGGTGGCGCAGCCGATAATCTGCTACTATATCGCATCGAGCATCTATCGCGAAAAGAATGCGCCGATGCCGCGCTTTGGCCTGCTTCTTATCGCGGTCGGCACGCTTTTTACGCTCGGAGTTTTAACAAACGATCTGCATTTCTTCTTCAAGGCCTTCCCGAGCGGCGTGATGATCGACAATAATCAGGCGGTCAGAGGGTGGCTGTACTACGCGGTTCAGGTCTTTATATACGTGCTCTATACGCTTTCCATACTGATAGTTTTAAGAAAGAACTATCGCTACGTTGCCGCAAAACACCGTTGGCTGGCGTTTATTCCGCTTCTGTTCGGCGTGATCTATTTCACAAGCTATACGCTCGACTTATGGAAGCCCGTTTTCAAGACCCAGCCCTGGAATGTCGGCGATGCGATAGCTTTCATCGTTTCCGCATCCGTTGAGACCTGCATCCTCGTTGGAATGATACCCGCAAACAGCGCCTACGAGGCCCTGTTCACCGCCGCGGAGCTTCCCGCCGTAATTCTGGATGACGAGGGAAACAATGTCTATATGACGAAGGGCGCCGTGTATCCGTTTGCTAAAAGCGAAGATTTTAAGATCGTTTCTCAGCCGATCAGCGGCGGAAGCGTGGAATACCTTGTGGACGTGAGGCGTGTGAACGAGCTGAACCGCCAGATAGCCGAGCGCACTCAGCAGATAGAGGCTCGAAACGCCTATCTCGCGGAGGAAGCGCGGGTAAAAAAGGAGCGCGCCGAGATCGAAACGAAAAACCGCATCTATGAGAGCATTTCCGGCATCGTTATGCCCCAGCTTGAGAGGATAGAAGCGCTTCGCGACTCGCCCGAGGGCTGCGGAAAGAAGGAGCTTGCTCAAATCGCCGTGCTCAAGGCATTTATCAAGCGGCGCGGCAATATGGAGCTTCTCAAGGTGGGCGGAGCGCTGACGGTCACGGAGCTTGCCACCGCCGTTTCCGAAGAGCTCGATTATCTGCGGCTTTGCGGCGTTGAAACGGCATCAAACGCGCTCGGCAGCGGCGCATATCCCTCCGAAATGATAATCGCGGCTTATGAGAGCATCCATTCCATCGTTGAGCAGAGCCTCGATTCGCTCTCGGATATTGCGATAGTTATCCGCGCATCGGGGGATGAGCTGACCGTTCGCGTTATGCTTCGCGCAAACAGCTTTTCATATTTTTCCGCGGACAGCAAGGGGAAGGGCGTCGGCTTTTCGCGCAGCGTTGCCGTAAACAAAGAGGATCAGGACATTATCGTCACGTTCTGCTTTACTCAAGGAGGTGTGCGCGTATGAGGCTGTTTGCGAATTCGCCCGCTTCCGAAGACGTTTTGCTTGCCGTTATGTGCTGCTTTGCGCTGCTGCTGTTTTTAACGGCATCAGCGATCATAATGCTGATGATCAGGCAAAAGCGTTACCGTTGGCTTATCCTTCTCGTTCCGATTGCGATAGTGACCTATTTCACCGAGCAGTTCCTCGACACTTTTAGGATCGGGGATGCACATGGCGAGATCTCCAAGAAGCTCATCGAGCGTTTTTCAATGATCCCCGATATTACAGTTATCGCGGTTCTGCTTGCGATAGCGATCGTGGAGGCGCTTTTGATACGAAGCATCTATCTGCGCGAAAAGCGCAGGATCACCGCGATGTCCGTCAAGGAAGCGATGGACAAACCGCCCCTCGGCCTGCTCTGCTATGCGCCCGGTGCGCGAAACCTGCTCGTCAACCAAGCAATGCGCGATTTCTGCCGAAAAACGACGGGTTCGGAGCTGATAAACGGCGAAGCGTTCGCGGCTCGTCTTCGCGCGGGCGACATTCTGCCCGAGTGCAAAAACGAAGCCGTGGGAAGCGAGCCGGTAATCGTGCTCGAGGACGGCACCGCTTGGAGCATCGCCGAGCAGGATCTCGAATACGAAAACCACGTCGTTCGCATCCTGCTTGCGTACAACATAACGGAAAGCTATAAAAAGAGCGTTGAATTGAGGCGAATGCAGGAGGAACTGACCGCACTCGGCTCGAGGCTGAACAAGGTCAATCAAGAGATAGTCGCTCTCACCACCGAGCGCGAGGTGCTGAACGCAAAGGTGAAGATGCACGACGAAATTGGCAACAACCTGCTTGCGATAAAGCGCTTCATCCTTAATGAAGAAACGGACCGCAACAAGGCCGAGCTCATTTCAAGCCTGCATCGAAGCGTCGAATTCCTTCTCGGCGAAAGGGAAGCCTCATCGCGCGATGAATATGCGCTGATAATCGAAACCGCCGAAAAGCTCGGCGTTGCCGTCAACATAGACGGAGTTCTGCCCGAGAGCGAGCCGCAGAAGCATATCCTCGCCGTGGCTATCCACGAATGCTGTACCAACACGCTTCGCCACGCGCACGGAAACGAGCTCAATATCCGAATAACAACCGAAGGCGGCAGTATAGTTGCCGACTTTACAAATAACGGAACGCCGCCCGCGGGCGAGCTTCATGAAAGGGGAGGATTGGCTTCGTTAAGAGAGCTGATAGAAGGAGCGGGAGGAAGTATGAGCATTCTTCTCGAGCCCGAATTCATAATTCGCATTGAATTGCCAAAGGAGGTGCAAAATGCCGTATAGAGTATTGATAGTGGACGATCAGATAATGCTGCGACAGCTTTTCGAGAGCTTCGTTGCCTCGTCCGAAAACTATGAGCTTGCCGCCTCGGTGGACACCGCCAAGGTTGCGGACGTCTATTGCAGCACGGGCAGCGTCGATCTCGTTCTGATGGACGTCGTAATGAGCGACGACAGCAGCGGGCTTGAAGCCGCGGCGCGAATAAAAGCAAGCTATCCGAGGATCAAGATAATAATCGTGACCTCCATGCCGGACAGCGCCTTTTTGAAGCGGGCGCGGGAGATCGGCGTGGACTCCTTCTGGTATAAGGAGGTGCAGGAAGCGCCGATGCTGGACGTTATGGACAGGACCATGGCGGGCGAGCATATCTTCCCCGACCGTCCCCCTGCGGCGAAGCTCGGCCTTGCAAACAGCACCGATTTTACCGAGAGGGAGCTCGAGGTGCTGCGCCTGCTTGCCGAGGGACTGACCGATAAGGAGATAGCGGATAAACTGCATCTCAGCGTTTCAACGCTGCGCTACCACATGAACAACCTCACTTCAAAAACCGGTCTTTCTTCAAGAACGGAGCTCGCCGTAAACGCGGTTCGCAGCGGCATCGCCATCCCCGGAATAAAGTGAGGAATATCCCTTTGCGTAACAATTCGGTTTTAAAAAGAAGCCGATAAGTCTTTTCGTGGCGGCTGTGATGGGTTTGAACCTCATCCACGCGGCGGCGTTCGCGAGCGATGCGGAAATGCCGTCATCTCCCGCGCCGGAGAAAGCATCATCCCCCGCGCCGGAGAAAACCGTCGAGCTTTAAGAATTTGAAACCGATCCCATCGAGCAGGGCTTCGTATTCCTTTTGCCTCCGAAGTCCACAGGCAGAAAAAAACTTCCGATTTTCCAAAAGACTATCATTTTTGATGGGGCAATCCTCCGAAGACTATGGTAAAATACCTTTTAACGGTGCTGCCGAAAGCAATGCGCTTTTTATTGCATAGCCGTACCCGAAATACAGCGGGAATACTACTTTGCATAACTTTTTTGTTATGATAAACCAAAACTGCGATACAAGCAGAAAAACCGATTGGAGGAAACACTATGACCAAGAAACTTCTCAGCCTTTTCGTTGCGGCTATGATGGTATTGAGCCTCATCCCCGCGGCGGCCTTCGCGAGCGATGCGGCAATGCTGTCATCCCCCGCGACAGAGAAAGCATCATCCCCCGCGACGGAAAAATCCACCGAGCTCTGGGATTTTGAAGTTGATCCCCTTGAGAACGGCTGGCAGTTCATCGACAGCGACGGCGACGGCAACAACTGGCAGTGGGCAAACGAAACCTATGCGGACGCGCCCATCGCCACCAGCGGCGAGTATGCCATAAGGTCGCGCTCGTACTTCGGCGGCGCGCTCACTCCCGACAACTGGGCGATATCTCCCGCTGTTGAGATTCCCGCGAATGCGGACAGCGCTTCCCTTACCTATCAGGTCGCGAGCTACTTTGGCACATGGACCGAAACCTATTGCGTTTACGTCCTGCTCGACGGCGAAACCGATCTTGAAAACGCCGTTGCGATCACGGGAGATCTTACCTCGCCCGAAGCGACTAGGGAATTCGAACAGCGCGGCGCGGATCTGCTTGCCTACGCCGGTCACTCGGTTCAGCTCGCTTTCCGCCATTATAACTGCGTTGACAGGTATATGTTCTATATCGACGACGTTTCCGTAAGCATCACCACCTCCTCCGGCATGGAGATCGAGGAGATCCGCATAAACGGCGTTTATTTCCCGCCGATCGCGGGCGAGAATCCGGGGGATCATCTTGATTTCACCGTGCCGGATGGCGCGAACTATATCATCGAAAGGTACCCGGCTTTTTCCAACAGTCCCGTGTGGTGCGTTGTTGAGGGCGAGAATAGCCATACCTTCAGCGGGCCGTTCGTTGAGGGCGAGGGTTACTTGATCGGCTGCACCGTAAAGGCCGCCGAGGGTTATCACTTTGCCGATGACGCCACGGTCTATATCAACGGCGAGGCTGCGCTTGTGGACACGGCGCGCACGAGGATCAACGCAACCGACAACACCGAGTTCTATATTTGGTCCGTGCCGCAGACCTGCGTTGCTGAAGGCGGCGGCGAAGAGCCCACCGTTATCGAAGCCATCGAGATACTCGGCTTCGTTGAGCCTGTTTGGGGCGCAAATCCGTTCTTCGGCGTTACCGTGCCCGATGGAGCGAACTACACCATCGACTACACCGATTGGAGCTGGTATACGGAGGAAGATGGCAACACAATGTCCCCCTCCGACGTGTTCGACAACGAGGAATACGCTTACTATCAGTATTTCGAGATCGTTCCCGCCGAGGGATATGTCTTTGCCGATGAAGTCACCGTTACGATAAACGGCGATGCCGCTCTCGTCGAGTCCTCCAACGGCTGGGATGGTGCGGACTGCTTCTATGTCTGGACCGTCGACTTCTACGTTGAGGAGCCCGTTGTTGAGCCCATCGTTATTGATACCATCGAGATACTCGGCTTCGTTGAGCCCGTTTGGGGCGCAAATCCGTTCTTCGGCGTTACCGTGCCCGAGGGCGCTTCCTACACCATCCACAACACCGGCTGGTTCGGCTACACCCCCGAAAGCGAAGTGGGCTTCGACATGACCGAGGACGACGTGTTCGATGATCCGCAGTACGCATATTTTCAATGGTTTGCGGTGATCCCCAACGAGGGCTATACGTTCTCCGATGCTACCGTCATTACCATCAACGGCGGCGCCGAGTTCGTTTACAATGAGTATTGCGAGTGGGTTCCAATGGAGAACACCTATTTTATCGACACCATCGATTTCTTCGTGAGCGAGCCCGCGACGGGTACTCTTGGCGACGTCGATCTGGATGGCGACGTGGACACCGCGGACGCGCTTCTCGCGCTTCGCTACGTGATGGGCTTCGTTGAGCTGAATGAAGAACAGCTTGCTCAGGCCGAAGTCACCGGCGAAGGGAATGTTTCCATGGTCGACTGCCTGCTCATCCTCCGCAAGGCGATGGAGCTTATCGATTTCGCGTAAAGATTTGTTAATTAAGGAGTTACGGCCTTGCTTTCGGCAGGCTTTAGACTTAATAGTTTTTAACAAGGAGAAAACATGAAAAGATTTTTTGCAACACTACTTTCGGTAATGATGATGCTCTCGCTCATCTCCATCCCCGTAACAGCGGAGGGCGAGGCTGTTTTCACCGTCCCGACCATAGCGGCCGCCCCCGGTGACACGGTGGACGTAACCGTTATGATCGACTGCGGAAGCTATGAAATGCATATTCTGAATGCGTATCTGCATTTTGATCCGAACGCCCTGACCGTGAATGCGATCACTGTCGGCAGCGGCATGAACGCCAACGGCGGCGTTGTACTTCCCGATTTCGCGAGCGAGCCCGGCAAAGCCAAGATCGGCGCGATGTACCCCATGACCGGCTTTACCGGCAGCGGCGTGCTTATGACGGTCAACTTCACCGTCAGCGATGATGCGACCGGCACGATCCCGCTCAACATGGTCATCGAAGAGTTCGCCAACTTTCCTATTTCCGGTTCTCCTGTCGACATCCCTTACGTCACTGTTGACGGTGCTATAGTGCTTGGCGGCAGTGATCCCACCGAGGCACCGACCGAAGCTCCGACCGAAGCTCCCACCGAGGCTCCGACCGAGGCTCCGACCGAGGCTCCGACCGAAGCTCCCACCGAGGCACCGACCGAGGCTCCGACCGAGGCTCCGACCGAGGCTCCGACCGAAGCGCCCACCGAGGCACCGAC
>JAFZJT010000091.1 GCA_017553815.1 Clostridia bacterium | reverse complement strand
TGTAGCAATGAAGATGAACCTGTAGATGAATGGATGGTGAGTACGACAAACGAAGTCGATGATTACGAAACCAGAATAATCAGCAGCGGGGATAATGATTTGGAAGAACCGCCATCCGCATTAATGGCAGACTGCTGTTCTTTTTATAAATACACTAGCGAATACTGTGGTGGTTATTGCTTTGTCAATGACAAAAACTCACTAAATCCGTGTTTAAAAAACAAAAGTGTTCCACTTGGTGCCAATAATGAAAAATATCATTACATCGTTACCAAGAAAGACTTAAGGTATGAGCCGGATCATGAATTCGGAAAGAGTAAGCATAATATGAGTTGCAATATTGAGTCTATAACGAACTCAAGAACAACAAATAGTTTAAGTAGGTATACAGCTTACGAACTAAAGAAACCGGGTTCAATCGTATGTGATTTTTTCAACTTGCACAATGATGTTCCGTCTGAAATCTGCGTGTCTGCAGTACTGTCAATTGCTACATATGGTCAAAAACTCTGTAATGATGACAAAGCGGTTGAAGCCTTTAAGGCGGATTTCAGGAATAAAGTGTTGTATAGTTATAAGTCGCTGCTTGTCAGTGAGCTTGCTCAAATGTATATAAGACACTCGCTGAAAAAGGGGATGCGGAGCCCTGTTTCTGGTGCTCCGTGTAAGCACGATCAGCTAATTGATTGGGAGCAACTTATGGTAACGGTTGAAAACGCTATCAAGACTGATTAAAAATGAATGATTCTGTTTTCATTTGCGATATGGGCATAACTAACTTCTGATTGACATAAAAGCTTCAAACAGTATCGAAGAATACTTCGGGGCAACGATCAGCGTTTCACCGTTTCGAAGCGCGATCTGCTTTGAGGTTATCTGTCCGGCTTGAAGCACATTTACAATATGAGATCTGCCTATCTGGACGAATTGCTTTGGAAGTTCTTTTTTAAGTTCCGAAAAGGTTTTGCGCTCAATGAAAACGCCGGAAACGGTATGCACTATCAAATTGTGATCGAGGATCTCGAAATACAGTATTTCATGCAGTGGAATACTGATCAGCTTTCGGCTCGCGCGGATATTGTAGTATGCGTTAAGGCTGTTTTCCACCTCATACGCGGTCTTATCCATACATTCAAACAGTCTGCGTTCGAAATCGGAGGCATTCTTGTCGATAAATCGCAGCGCGTTAACCTCATAACCGTCAATGCTGTATTCGGTATGACTTGAAACAAAAACTATTGGCACCTTGTTTCCGCTTGCGCGTATTTCGCGGGCGAACTCAATGCCGTCCATTCCCGGCATCTCAACATCAAGAAGGATGCAGTCGAATAATAAAAGCTCCTTTGCTTCAAACGCGGAGGCAAAATGCGTTACGGTGATCCGCTTTCCGCTTTGATCCGCCCATAGTTGAATGCGATTCGTGAGCTTTGCCGCATGCTCACCATTGTCCTCAAATAATGCTATTCTCATATCGTTTTATCCGGGATGGGTAGCAGAACATTTACTTCAAAGCTATTCTGCTTCGGTTCCACCTTCATAAAGCCGTCGTGCTTTGCCGCGATGCGGCCGACGCGGGTCAGACCTATTCCGTGTACCGCGCCGTCATTCTTCGTGGTCAGCAGTTTTCCGCCGTCGTAATGATAGCTGCCGATACAGGTGTTTTTAACACCTATGCTGAGCATGCCGCCTTTGTCTATCATTGAAAAGTCGATTTTGCGCATACCGCTCGGCAGAGTGCACACCGCTTCTATCGCATTGTCCATAAGATTCATTATAACTGAGCAAACATCGGTGCTGTCGATGTTGATGTTTTTCGGAACGGAGACGGTATGCTCCACCTTTATCCCATAGTTATCCGCAAGCATGAGCTTGGCGGAAACGGTTGCGTCTATCGCAGGATTGCTCGTGTTTATAATGAGCCTCGTTTCCTCGGCGGCTCCGTTCATCTCCCGCAGATAAGCCTTCATGCTTTCGTATTCGCCGTTTTCGGCAAGGCTCAGCACGGTTGATATCATTCCGCTCATATCGTGCCTGAATCCGCGCACGTGGTCGTACATCGCCGAAACCTGCGAAACGTGCTCTGCTTCAAGCTTCGTTTTTTGAAGCTCCTTCTGCGTTTCAAGCTGCCTGTGGTATAGACGTGAGAGGTATCCGGATAAAAGCAGAAGCGCGGCGCTCAATACGAGCACGGAGGTACACAGCATCCATGATACTGTCGGTATATCTGCATTACCGGGCGATACCATTTCGGAAAAGCAATACATTGCAACGGCAATTCCTATGAACGACAGCAATATCGTACCGGCGCGAAGCGCCGCGGGCAGCTCGCTGCCTTCATTTTTAACACGCATTAAAAAAAACGCTATGCTGAAATTGATTGCCGTATAGAATAACTGCCCGAACACCCTGATAGTATTGCCGGGGATGAGCCCCAATCCTCCCCAGTCGGTTACAGCATACAAAACTATCAGGCACAGATAGTTGGAAACGCAGAAGATAACGAACGGAACGTCCACCCAAATATATTTAAGGGTAGGGGTGCCGTCAAAAAAGAGAAAAGCGTAGACAAGGTGAATGGCTATGCTGATCAGCGCAAGAATTGCCCACGGGATCGAAAGCAGATTCATAACAAAAGTGCAGCTTGCTATTACAGGAATACCTGCAAGAGCCAAATACGGTCTCGGCTTCGTGCAGTTGAATCTGTTTTTGAATAAAAGAAACACAACCACTGCTTCCCCTAAGCAGATCAGCCATTCGTATGCATGGATAAGTATATCGCTCACATTCGTCCCCTTTAATACTCACTGCTTATGTTATACCGTTAATATTATACCGTTAATAATTGATAAGGTCAATTTACCTTTGAGCCCCAAACGAGTTTTTACGACATAAAAATATGCTTTTACGGCACATTTGACCCATGTCGGTAATAATTTGATAAAATAAAATCATGAATGGTGATTGCATGGATTCAATGTATGCTGCAAGCATACAAGAATACATCCTTGGAGAGGGATGACAAATACTACTACGTTCTTTAGAAGGAGGTGAGATTATGAAAAAGGCAAGAATAATCATCGTGATTGTTTCCGTTCTTGCAGCGGTCTTTGCGTTCGCTGCCAATGCTTTTGCAGCGGCACCTTGTTTTGGACCGATGTATGAACCCAAGCTGCCCGAAGAGTTGATGAAAGACTGATTGATGCACGAATTCAATATGAGTGAAGCCATTCATCATGCATCAGCTACTTAAGCAAGCTTTACGCATAATAACTATAATTTTAAAAGCTATGAAACCGTAATAGTCAACGCCTAAAAGTGTTGATCAAAACTAAAAAATGAAGAATATAGGAGGCAATAACAATGAAAAAGTATTCAAGAAAGTTTCTTGCCGTAATACTCATTGCAATTCCGTTCTCGTTCTCCCCATGTATGCGGGTGCAACAACCTACGAAGGAACGCTTGGTAACATTCGATATATATGCAGAGTAAGCGGAAAAACATCGAGCGTTACATCAAACATAACGACGGACAGGAATGCCAAATTGAAGGCAAGAACTAACACTTATGTATTCAAGTTCATGCACGGCGAGCCTGTTTATGTAAAGAATGTTGTTCTTGAATGTGAGACACCAATCAAAGTTAAACAGATATCATTTTCATTCACCTATGCAAATATTGAAACAATGTTTTCTCTGCCGACTAGCGGATTCTTTCAAAGAACAGTTTACGACAGTTATATTAATGGAGGAATAGTCTTGAATGGTGTTAGCGAGGTGTTCTTTCAGATCCAATGAGAATTGTAAAGTGTGAAAAGTGCAAGCTGCTTAAAGTTCTTTTTTGCTGCTCAGCTCAATAGTTTGCAATATATGCTGCACTCCGTCAAGCTCCGGTACCGAGGCTGCCGAACCAACATCATTCTATACGGTCGACCTATGTTCCGTTTATGCAAGCGCGGGTATGGAGCAGATTTTTGAGACCGAAGAAACGGTCTATTATCTGTGTTTCACATCGGCAAATGAGTACCAACTGTTCTTCAGCGATAAATGCAATAAGGAGTGGCTGCCGCTCTGTGGAAAACCGAATTGCCAGCATACGACAGCAGACTGCTCCTCGATCCTCGAGGGTGATGCTTCAAATAAAGTGTGGCTTTATGGGTCGCATATCTATTATTTGATCAGGACCGACACCGAGGGAAGGAGCGCGTTGGAGCTATGGCGAATGGAGCTTGACGGCAGCGCACACGATAAGCTTTGCACCTATTTTGAAGACAGGGAAAACAGTGGGGCTGCATATGCATACGAGTGGTATTTTCATAATAAATACGCCGTTGTTATGTATCATCTGATAAATTTTGAGCGGGGCGGGTTTTCAACCGAGACCTATAGGATAGATCTGAGCTCAAAGGATTTGAAAGCAGTACGTCTTGATCTGCCGGATGGAGTTTCGTTGGGAGAACCCATTGCCGGAAACGGAAACGAGCTTTATTGTATTTGCGGAAAGGGAAGAAATGAGCTTATCAAAGCCGATCTCGATGCCGGAACGGCTCAGCGCGTGTTTGTTCTTCCGTTTGTGCCGGAGCTGTTTTCCTGCATGCTTAAGGATGGCGCCCTTATCTTTGCCGAAGGTTGGGAGCTTGGGAAAAGCTTCCGCATCGACACTGAAAGCGGGAAGCTATCTACGATCGCTTCCGCCGAGCCGCAGACCCGCCGATGGTATTATCCATATGGAGATTACATTTTCGGCAGCAATACGAGCGCGGTTCCGTCACTTGCGGGAACCGAGGTGAGCGACGTTTTGGGTAACCTTGTCTTAGAGATGCCCCATTCGGAGGGCGAACCGGATACTATCATAAGCAAGATAATCGGTGATTTCGTATTCGGATACGAAAGAAGTGCGGCGAATTCGGATTCCACCGCGCTTCCCGGATGGTATCTGGATATTAAGGAGCTCGGCACGGATAGCTTTGGTTGGCACAGCTGGGCGCCGGAGGATTAAATGCTCTTTCGCGTTGAACTACACTAAGTAACATTCAACTGCAAAAAACTCTAAACCACTATGCATGGGAATGCGGGGATGAACATGATATTTTGAATGTATCTTCGCATTCCTGCATTGTCGGAAGTATTATATCAAAAGGTAAATCTTGCACCAAGGGAGAAAGGTGTCAAATGATAAAGAGGAGCGCTTATGTTTTGCTTTCATTAATGATAATAATCATTCTTTATGCCTGCTCGGTTGTAAACGAACCGGTGCAGACGCCGAGGCCAGCAGGCTTTGAAACGAATGGCGCGGAAAGCGGCAAGCTCAACGAAACACCCGATGCGGCAAAGCAGACCGCATTGCCGGACGAAAAGAGCTATTGCTTCGATTTTCGCCGCACGGCGGAAGCCAGCCTTATGCTACCGTATACGCCGATCCTTGAAACAGATGACGCTGTTTATTACCTTTTTGAAGGCATGATATACGTCAGCGACAAGGTCTATAAGGAGTTTCTGCCGCTCTGCGCCAAGCCGAACTGCAATCATAGGAACGGCAACTGCGACGCAAGAGCGGACGCTATGAATATGAGTATCTGGATCTACGACCGCTATATCTACTACATAGTATATAACGTAGGCGAGGGCGAACCTAATCAAGTTACACATCCGTCGCTCTGTCGGATGCGGCTCGACGGCATGCAGAACGAGGAGGTAATGCGCCTTCCGGAAAAGGAGCTCGATTACACGCCGGAGTATACGGCATGGAGCTTCGTTTTTTTAAACAAGTATCTGTTCATAACGCATACCGCGTACAAAAAGAGCGTGGCAATGGGCGGTGTTCCGGACAGCGCCCTGTTTATGATATGCCTCGATACGATGGAGGTGCGCTCGTGGGAGAGCGGAATGGGCATTCCGATATACTCAAGCGGGGATATCGTCTATGGCGTTGGACATATTGGAGGCGAAAACGATGAGTACATAGTTAGATTCTATGAATACAATATTAAAACCGAAGAGGCGCGGGAGATCGGAACCGAACGGGAATGGTTCTACGCTTTGAATGAGTGCTACGGCGTTAAGGACGGGGAGATACTGTACGTTACCGCGGATCGGGCGGATCTAAGCGCGATGCGGCTTTGGGGCATGGATATAGAAACGGGCGAAAAACGGCTTCACTATTCAACGGATGATATCTACAGCTCGAAGTGGCATACTTATCTTGATTACACGAACGGTTACTATCTTAAATCCTACAATGGCTATAACGACGACCCCGAGGAGGAAACGCGGCCGAATTGGGGCTTATACGTAACCGATACGGACGGCAGCGTGGTATCAAAGTACCTTTATGAGGATATGCCGGAGGATTTCTTGGAAACATAGTTCATTCTTCAAACCGAGAGCTATATCTTTGCCGAACCTCCCGGCGAGGACGGAAGCATCTCAATTGCCTGTTCGATACCCACGTGGTATCTGGATAAGAGCGAGATAGCGGCGGGAAACCCGATCTGGCGCAGATGGTAATGAAGCTTGAATGAAGTCGCTTCGCTGATGAAGAGTGAAGTAAATGGGGGTAAGTATGGAGCTTGAACTAAAAAACTTACCAAGCGCTACGGGCAAAAGATTGCGCTCGATGATTTTTCATACACCTTTTCAAAGGGCATCTGCGGCATACTCGGCGCAAACGGCGCGGGCAAATCCACGATGATGAACCTCATCACGGACAACGTTTCGCGCGACGGCGGCGAGATACTTTTTAATGGCAAGGACGTGCTCGCGCTCGGCAAAGCTTTTCGCGAAAAGCTCGGCTATATGCCACAGCAGCAGGGTATGTATGACGAGATGAACGCGTATTCCTTCCTGCTTTATATCGCAAAGCTAAAAGAAATAAAGGGGAAGGAGGCAAAGGCGCAGGTAATGCGCCTTCTTGAGCTTGTGAACCTTTCGGATGCTGCCCATAAAAAGCTGGGCGGCTTTTCGGGCGGTATGCGCCAAAGGGTGCTCCTCTGCCAAGCCCTATTGGGCGCGCCAAAGTTGATAATAATCGACGAACCCACTGCGGGGCTCGATCCAAAGGAGCGCATACGCATAAGAAGCTACGTTCACGAGCTTGCAAAGGAATGCATTGTGCTTTGGTCTACGCATATCGTAAGCGATATCGAGACCATCGCGGACGACGTTATCCTAATGAAAAAGGGAAAGCTCGTGGCACACGGCACGCCCGCCGAGCTCATTGAGGAAGCGAACGGGCGCGATCTTGAGGACGTGTATATGCATTTCCTCGGGGATGATGAATGATATGCGCGAGCTGAGAAGGGTTTTATTCGGCAAAACTGCTCTGTTTATGCTTGCGCTTTTGAGTGCGCTCTCCGTCGTGCTGTGCATACTGCCGATAAAAGGCGGAGATGAGGTCGGCGCAAAGGGATTGTATAACGAAGCCTATCACTCGTTTATAGCGGAATACGGCGATAGAAAACCCGATGAGATAACGTATGATGAGCTCGATGAAAAGCTGCTTTGGATAGAGCGCGCGGACTCGATCTCATCTCATATCACTTTGATCGGCATGGATGACTCGTTCGTTAGCTGGCTCGAATCCAAGCCCGATGTGCTCGAAAGGCTGAACGGCGGCTATTTTCAGAGGTGTTTGGATGAGCCCCTGCTGGCAAATGCTGAGCGGGAGGCTTTTTATGCCGTGCGAAAGCAGATAGAATATCCTTGAGAATGGCGATCCGCGCCGGCAATATGAACGTTACCGACAGAGTGCTTGAAGAAGCTTTTGAAACCTTTACCGGCGGAGCAACCAGAAAGAGGAGCGAAGCCGCTTTGGAGCGCACTGCCAGACACGAAGCGGGTCATGCTTTGCTGTGCTGGATGAGCGGCGAAACGCCGTCGTATTTAACGATCGTTGCAAGGGGCAACTACGGCGGCTATATGCAGCACGGTGACAATGAAGACAAAGGTATTTATACAAAACAGGAATTGCTGTCAAGGATTCGTATCGCTCTTGGCGGTCGTGCAGCCGAAATCGTTTATTATGGCGAGGAGGACGGACTGTCGACGGGTGCAGGAGGAGATCTGAATACGGCTACGGTAACAGCAATGAGCCTTATGTGCGGCTACGGTATGGATGAAGACTTTGGACTTGCCGTCATCGATTATCAGTCGGCCAGGAACGGCGAGTTGTCGAGTCAGGTCAGAACCGCCGTGAATAAGGTTCTCGATAATGAGATGAAAAACACTATAGACATTATTAAATCCAACCGATCCGTGATGGATAAACTCGTTGAAGAACTGCTTGCGAAAAGCCGTATGACAGGAGACGAGATTAAAGCTTTGCTTGAAGGAAAGTGCAAGCAAAGCAACTGATTTGGCTATTGTAAAGCGGCGGTGTCAATGCTATTTCGGCACTGCTGCTTATTCTTTAAAGATATGCGATTTTTGAACCTGCTTGAGATATGGCTTGCGAAAAAGGGCGTTTAAATCGGTTTATCAAATAAGAAGTGCATAACGAGGCTTTGGTTGAAAAACAGTATCGAGTTTGATATAATATCCTAAAAACAATGTGTAATGGAGGCTTTGTTTAATGTTGGATTCTTTCATGTTTTCAGTAGCGAGTGATACAGCCGATAACGCTGCTCAGAACAACTTGATAAGCAAAGGTTGGGCTGTGATTTTTATAGTATTATCCGTTATTGCATTTGCATTCGCCGTGAAAAGATTCTTTAAATATGCAGTGTTTCATTCAACGTACAGAGGCAGGCATATTCCGTTTGAGTAATGCGGCATTGGGTTTATGCTGCTTATCCTGACGCAACGACGCTTGTGAGATATGCGGTCGTCCGTGCAGGTGCGTTTGCCGAAAAAGACGACCCCGTGTACGGGCTTTTTAAGTCAATGGTGGATAGCTTTATCTATGCTATGCAATCCTTCACTATGGATGCGGATTACACCGGCTTCCTTGTAGACGGAAGCAAAGCTTTAAGAGAATCTTTGAAAATGCCGGCTATGGCAGGTTTTTTCGAGATATACATCAGTATCCTAAACCCGATATGTGCTATCTCCGGCGGCGCGGTGCTGTTGACAATCATTATCAAACTGTTTCCAAACATAAAGCATTGGTTTGCGCGTGCATTCTCTCAAAGACCGCTATACTATTTTTCAAAGCTTAATCCCGAATCGCTCGCATTGGCAGAAAGCATTTACAACAAGTATAATAAACAGGGCGGTGATCAAGCATCCGAAAATACCGAGCGTCCGCGGTTAATATTCTGTGACGCCGACGTCGATGATGATTCTATTTCCGATGAAAACCGTGAAAAAGCCAAGAGGCTTCGTTCTGTGCTTGTGAAAACGAGCCTCTCGGAGCTTGAGTTTGACGGTAGGGAGAAGAAAAAGTTTTTCCTGATAGGAACGGATGAAGATAATCTTGCCGCGCTGAGCTCTTTTACGGCTAAGGGCAGGATGGACAAGCTAAACGAGAAAAACACCATATACGTTTTTGCAAATGAGAATTACGGCACGTTGATTGAAAGAAGCATTCGCGAAAAGATAAACCAAAGCATGAAAGATAAAGACAAGAACTCCAAGGGGATCACGCTGTTCAGTGTTAACAGACACCGCAATATAGTTTACGATTTGCTTCAAAAGGTGCCTCTTTATTACTCCATGCAAAAGAACGGCTTGATAAGAGTTGCGATATTTGGCTCCGGAAGAATCGGAGTGGAGCTTTTCCTTGCCGTCTATTGGTGCGGGCAGATGCTGGGCCGCAAACTGAAGATAACGGTGATCTCGGACGAGCGGCGCGATCTGTTCGAGGGCAGAATAAACCATATTAACCATGAAATACTTAAAACGGCAGAGCCTGATTGCAAACTGCTTCAAGTAAAGCAAGACGGCTCCCCAAAAGCACCGGAATATTTCAGCTATGAGTATATTGAAAGCGATGTGTATGCGGACGGCCTTGAGGCAATACTCATCGAGCCGAACAGAGAGAACGGAAAACTTGCGGATTTTGATTACTTTGCGATCGCCCTCGGCACAGATAAGAAAAACCTTGAGGCTGCGGAACAGATCGCAAGGATAGTAACCGTCAAGGGAGTGCGCCGCGAAAAACCGGTTCCGGTCGTCTGCTCTATTTGGGATGAAGAATTGAGCAAAACGCTGACCGATATTAATGGCGAAGGCTATTTCGGAGCAATGGTAAGGCCGTTTGGTTCCTTGGATGAAACATTTGCGGAGGAGAATGTTTTGATTGAATCCATAAAGGAACACGCAAAGGATTCCAGCAGCGCTTATGAGCAGAATATTGCGGAAAAGCGAAGCAAAGCTCAAGAGAGTAAATATGCCAAGGATCCTTATTCCTATTGGGCGAATGTTTCAAGAGCAATACACCTTGGTTATAAGGCGCAGGCGCTTGATATGCCGAACGGTACTGACGGGAATGACGCCGCAAAGGTATGCTATATCGCGATGTACAGATTCTTAAGCAGCATTTCGAGCATTAAGAACACGCTGTTATATCCCGGAAGCTACACCAATGCCGCTTTAGACAATATCACACTCAACTCTTTGAATGATGAGTGCGGGCGCCGTGTGGTATTGGAGCTGAATAGGGTTAAACCATACATCGAAGACATGCAAAACCGCATGAAACAGCGCAAGCAAGACGAAAATCAGAAGCCTGAAGCCGCTGAAGCAAATGATAATAATATTATCAATGAAGCGGATACTGCGATTGGAATACAGGCAGGGAAGCTTAAGCTGACGGTCGAGGACTATGCTTACCGTATGATAGAAGCGATCAAGTCTTTTTGCGAGGATCAGAAAGCGCTGTCGCATGGGATTGCATCCGAAGATGGGAGCAAAGCGGAGATAAGAACGCTGGAGCTTCTTTGCACGAACACCTTGGTCAGCTCGATTTTGACTAACTTCAGAAGCTATGAAGATTTCGCTTTGAAGGAATTCAAGCCTGATAGGATAGAGGGGAGTATTATAGAGCCTGATACGGTGAGAGGAGGCATCGAGAAAAAGCTTGCTGATGCGGATAAGCATTTGGAAACTTGGGAAGGGTATTATCCCGCGAAGGAATTTGAAGCGGGCAGTCCGGGAAACTATATCCAAGAGTGCAAGAATTACTTAAATGAGACGATCAAAGCGTTTCTCGCTGGAGAAAAAACCATCGACGATGTTATAAGCAGCAGCGAACCCGCCTGCCCCGAGCTTTTCCATAGGCTTGCTTGGCTTGAGCACCGCAGATGGACTGCCTTCATGAGAACCGAGGGGTTTACCTGCCCGGAGATCGCCGAAGAGACGTCATACATTGCTCAGCTGTGCGACGATACTTTGAATACGGGCTGCAACTTGGGCAAGCATAAGAACATAGAGCTTAAGCTGCATCCATGCATCGTTGAGTGCGACGATCAAGGCATGAAAGCTGACCTGTTTGCATCGAAAATGTATAATGATGATATGCTGGATGGAGTTTCAAGGCGATTCAAGAAAGAATACGTGGAGAAAAACTTCAGAACGTATGACTTTAAAATGTACGAATATCCTGAATATGAGTAATGCATCGTTTGCCGTGCGCCGGTCGGATACGGAGAACCGGTGGTTAACATGCCATGCGATAATCTCATATACTTCAACTGTTGTGCATTTTTCCGGAAAAACCGACAGTATAATGAAAAACGTGGAGAAAAAACTGAATTTAAAGGAGCCGAAACATGACTAAATACACACCGAAACCAATGGACACAAGCGCGATCGAGCTCCCGGAAGAACTCACAAAGCTTACGGAACTCATCGCCGAAAACATGCACGACGTATGGGCCGCGGGCAGGATCGCCGAGGGCTGGAAATACGGTAAGAAAAAAGACGACGCCAAGAAAACAACGCCGCTTCTTGTTCCTTACGGTCAACTAAGCGAAAGCGAAAAGGACTATGATCGCAATACGGCATTTGAAACGCTGAAACTCATTATCAAGCTCGGTTATCGGATAATCCCGGAGCAAGCGGATAAGACCGATCAATGATGAAGAGTAAATGACTAGCAGAAAAATCAAGCCGTACATGGGGAGAATATGACACTTATAGAATTCTTTGAAAAGAGCGTTGTGGAAAACATTTGTACAAGCATCGTTCACGCGCCGGAGCGAGTTATTCTTGTCGGCTATCAGAAAGGCTTGCTGAATGATCACGCCCAAAGATACAGGGAGTTTTTCCTTAAGCACGGACATGATATCGACTTCAAATGCAAAAACATAAATAAAAACGATGTAGCCACCATAGTCAAGACTCTCGAAGAAATAATCGAGCAGTATCCCGACTGCATCATCGACGTTACCGGCGGTGAGGATCTTTACATTTTTGCGGCAGGCATTGTATGCGAGCGGCACAGGGACAAAAACATTCAGGTGCATTACATAAATATCCGCAGCGGTGTCACCTACGATTGTGATATGGACGGTGAGAAGATTTCTCAGGATAATCCGCTGAGCTTTACAGTTGAAGACAACGTAAGTCTGTATGGCGGCAGAGTGATCTATGAGGACGAAATGGCCGACACAACGCATTTGTGGGATATGAACGAAGAATTCAAACGGGATATCCGCACGCTGTGGAGCATATGCAAAGAGGATTGCGGCAT
Source organism: Clostridia bacterium (assembly GCA_017553815.1). Next base: position 3,700 of record JAFZJT010000091.1, on the reverse strand, counting down.
GTGGAATTGGCAGATGGACGTGCTCGGCGCTGCCGAATTGTACAGAGAGCCCGATACGGAGCCTGAAGTCACTGTATGTTCACGAGATGTATTATTGGATCATCAAGAAAGAAACGGAAGAAACAGATACTTATTCAACAACGAATTGATAAAAAAACTGATCAAAGCAAAACTGATCAGCTCCTTTGAATTTGATAAAAGCAAACCTGTGCATATCGAGTACAAGAACGAACAGATCAAACGATGTCTTACAAAAAGCGGACAAGCGCTCGAGCTCATCGTCTATCTTGCCGCGCTTGAAGCAAAGGAAAAGAACGGAAATCCGACATACAACGACGTCATGACAGGCGTTTTTCTCGATTGGGATGGCGAGCTGCAGGAAAAGCGGTTTGCACCCGGGGCCGAAAACGAAGTTGACGTTATTATGATGCGCGGTATGATCCCGGTATTCGTATCTTGCAAAAACGGGAATTTTTCAGCCGATGAACTGTACAAGCTGCAAAGCGTTGCCAATAAGTTCGGCGGAAAATACGCTAAAAAGGTTTTGATCGCGCCTATGCTTGAGAAAAACTCAAATAAAGCCGCAATCATCGAGCGCTGCAATGATATGCAGATAAATCTGATAGGCGACGTTGAAGAATGGAACGAAGACAAGCTCTATAAAGAAATCAAAGTGCTGTGGTCAAAAGCATAGCGCAGGATAACACCAAACAACAGGAGGAAAGCATAATGAAAATCGAAAAAACCATCCGCATCTTTATCGGCTCATCGATCAACGACCTCGAGCTGGAGCGAATGAAGCTGATGAGCTTCATTCAGGGACTCAACAACAAATACCACGAGCGCGGCATCTTCATCGAGGGCTATATCTGTGAGGAAACTCCGAACGATATGCGCGCGGGCGGCTCGCAGAAGCTGCACGATGAATTCATAACTGATAAGGCGGATATCGCCGTGTTTATGTTTTACACAAAGGCAGGCGAGTTCACGCTGAAGGAGCTTGAACTTTCAAGGGAGACATTCATTGAAAAGGGAAGACCGAATATCTATGTTTTCTTTAAGACGGCTGATGATGGAAGCTTTGCCGATCCCGCAGTGCAGAATGTAGCTGCCCGTATATTTGATGAATATGGTCATTACTATAAATTGTTTAGCGATATCGAAACGGTGCAGCTTGATTTAACGCAGGCTATTCGCGAAATTCTGCCAGAAATTGCAGATAACGTATAGATGAGTCTGCGAACGGCCGCTATGGTTATTTATTGCGCAGATTAACCACCCGCCCCGCCGAACGTCTTGCTTTGACGGGGCGAATCGACTATATCTGCAAAAGTCCTATAACGGACAGTTGACGATGATTCCATACTGGAGGAAAGCATATGAAAACCGAAAAAACCATCCGCATCTTTATCGGCTCGTCGATAATTGACCTCGAGCTGGAGCGAATGAAGCTTATGAGCTTTATTCAGGGGCTGAACAACAAGTACCACGAGCGCGGCGTCTTCATCGAGGGCTATATCTGCGAGGAAACGCCAAACGATATGCGCGCGGGCGGCTCGCAGAAAATGCACAATGACTACATAAGCGGCAATGCGGATGCAACGATTTTTATGTTCTTCCATAAGGCGGGCGAATTCACCATGAAGGAGCTCGAGCTTGCTCGGCAGGCTTTCCTTGAGAAGGGCAAGCCGAACGTGTTCGTCTTCTTCAAGGCGGTGGACGGCGCTCCGGATATAATAAACGACGATATCCAAAGGGCGGTCAGCCTTGTTTTCGATGATTACGGACACTACTATAAGATGTTCGACGACGTGGACACGGTGAAGCTCGAGCTTTTGCAGTTCCTGATGGATCAGCTTCCCGGCAGGGGCGAGCTGGTCGTCAAGGACGGCGCTGTGTATATGAACGGCGCGCTTATCAAGGATATCTCTGCGGCGAACGTGTTTGCGTATCAGAATAATCCGAATCTGAAAAAGCTCAAGGAGCGCATGGATAGTCTTCTGAAGGATATGACCAACGCCTCCGCAAACGGCGATGCGGACGAGGCGCTGAGGATATCGGGTGAACTCGGGGAAGTGCGGAAGGAATACCACGAGCTTGAAAGCGCGCTTCTTAAGCAGATCATGTATTTTCATGAGCTAAACCGCAGGAATGAAAAGCCCGATCCGCGCCGTATGGAAGCGCTGCGGCTTCTTGAACATGGCGACAGCAGGGCGGTTCAGGCGCTCATTACCCGCGAAGAGATGGATATGCGCGCCGAAGCCCAACGCGGCAGAAGGGAGCTTGCTGAAGCGCAGCTTCTCGTTGAGGATAAAAACATTGTTGAGGATATCCGCATCCGAATAATGGCATTGGAAACCGATCTTGAAAACCCGAATCGCTTCAACGAGATCGAGCATGCCTATGAAAGCGCCTACGAGGCGGCGAAAAACGCGAAGGATTATGGTTTTATCTATGACTACGCAGCCTTTTTGTACGGTCAGAAGAATTATCCCAAAGCGATTGCGATAGCCGAGAAGCTCAAGCATATCTATGATGATCCGGATAACCGAGGCAAGATAAGCGATCAAGCACGCGCAAACCTGCTGAATCTGCTGGGCACGCTGTATGACGCCAATAAGAATCTTCAAAAGGTCGAGGCGGTCTATCTTGAATCGCTTGCGATTGCGCGAAGCATATTCAAGGCCGATCCCACGCCGGATAATGAAGACAGTGTTGCACTTGGCTGCAACAACCTCGGCGCTTTCTATGCGGATAACGGCAAACCGACCGAGGCGGAGAAGCTGTATCTTGAGGCGCTGGAGATAAGAAGGCGCCTTGCCGAGACCGTAAGCCGCGAGGCGTATGAGCCGGATGTGGCGATGACCTGCAACAACCTCGCCATTCTCTATAAGAACAACGGCAAGCCTGCCGAGGCTGAGAAGCTGTATCTTGAGGCTCTGGAGATATATAAGCGCCTTGCCGAAACCGTAAGCCGAAAGGCATATGAGCCGTATGTGGCGATGACCTGCAACAACCTCGGAGCTTTCTATGATGATAATGGCAAGCCTGCCGAGGCGGAGAAGCTGTATCTTGAGGCGCTGGAGATAAGAAGGCGCCTTGCCGAGACGGTAAGCCGCGAAGCGTATGAGCCGTATGTGGCGACGACCTGCAACAACCTCGGCATTTTCTATGCGGATAACGGCAGAATGGCCGAGGCGGAGAAGCTGTATCTTGAGGCGCTGCAAGTTTATAGGCGCCATGCCGAGCCCGTAAGCCGCGAAGCCTATGAGCCGGATGTGGCGATGACCTGCAACAACCTCGGCGCTTTATATCACGAAAAGCTCGGCAAGCCTGCCGAGGCTGAGAAGCTGTATCTTGAGGCGCTGGAGATAAGAAAGCGCTTAGCTTCGACCGTAAGCCGCGAGGCGTATGAGCCGGATGTGGCGCATACATGCAACAACCTCGGCGTCTTATACTATGAAAAGCTTGGCAAGCCGACCGAGGCGGAGAAGCTTTATCTTGAGGCACTGGAGATAAGAAGGCGCCTTGCCGAAACCGTAAGCCGCAAGGCGTATGAGCCGTATGTGGCGGATACCTGCAACAACCTCGGCCTTTTCTATGCGGATAACGGCAGAATGGCCGAGGCTGAGAAGCTGTATCTTGAGGCGCTGGAGATATATAAGCGCCTTGCCGAAACCGTAAGCCGCGAGGCATATGA